>CAIUAC010000247.1 GCA_903896985.1 uncultured Sandaracinus sp. | reverse complement strand
TCTCCTCCGACCTCCTCCGAAACCCTCGCCGAAGTCTGCGCCGAGCGCGACAAGCTCCTCGACGAACGCACCGTGGTCCGCACATGGTTCATGGCGTCGCGCGAGCTCGGCGGCGCGATTCACCAGCTCGGCCGCGCCGCGCGCCGCTTCATCATCGCCCAGCGCGATCTCAGCGAGCTTCGGTGAACGCCGAGCCCAGCGTGGACGTCGCGGTAGACGTCGGCCCGGAGGGCTCGCGGCTGCACATCGCCGACAACGAGCGCGCGCGCGAGTTCGTGCGCGCGCTCGAGGAGATGTCGGGCTTCGTCGTGAATGACGTCTTTGGATTTGGCCGGATGACGCTGCCGCCGGGATGGATTGCACGCGCGACGATCGAGGCCGACGGAGCCCTGCGCCTGCACGTGTACGCGTCGGCCGACGCGGCTGCGCGCGGGCTGGCGAAGTTCGTGGCGCTCGCGCCCATGCTCCCGATGGCGGCCGGCATGGTCGCCGGGATGATTGAGAGCGCCGAGCCGTGAAGGCGCGAGCGGCGACCGCGGCTGAGCAGTCGAAGGCGAAGCGCCTGCGCGCGCTGCCGTCGCTCAATCGTGAGCAGAGGATTTGGCTCACGAGGTACCAGGAAGCGCACCCCGTGAGGAAGCCGCCGCGCAAACGCCCGCCTGCGCCAGCGCCTGCCAGGGCTGAGAAAGAGGCCGCAGGCACGGTCCAGGCGCCAGCGCCGACGCAAGCGCAGGCGCCCGCAGAGGTGCAGGCGCCAGCGCCCGCTGGCGCGGCCTACGAAGCGCCGCCCGCCGTGACGCTCGACCAGGGCCACGAGCTCGCGGACCTGCGCGACCTCGACGCCGTCACGCCCGAGCCCGTGGCGCCAGCCGAGCCCCCGAGCATCGCGCCGCTCACCGACCACGACCGCGACCCTTCGCAGCCGTGCGGCGTGTGCTCGCACTGCCGCTCGAAGGTGAAGCCGCCCATATGCCCCGAGTCTGGGCAGGTCATCCCGCGCCCGCTCGACGCGCGCTCGGCCGACGCGGCCGCGATGGCGCTGCTCGGGACCATCGGGTTCGGCGTCGCGGCGATGTACCAGTCGATCATCGACCCGCCGAGCGCGCAGCAACGCGCCGACACGGCCTCGGCGCTCGCGCAGCTCTCCGAGCGCTACGACCTCGCGATGGTCAACGAGCTCGCGCCGTACCTGATGCTGGTCCGCGGCGCGGGCACGTACACCAAGGACGCCTTCGCGCAGGGCAAGACGCGCAAGGCCGCGAAGGCGCGCATCAAGGCGGCGGCGGCGGGCTTCGAGCCGACGCGCATCGTCACGTGACGATCTGCCTCCACATCGGGAGCTCGGGCATGGGCAAGACGCACGCGCTCGTGAAGGTGTGCGAGGCGCACGCACTCCGACGCGAGAAGCCGTGGACGGTGGTTGTGGTGGACGTCAAGCGCGAGATGCCGCGCCACACGCGCCACGGCGTCGTGGTCGCTGGGCCGAACGGTGCGACGGCCGCCGCCAAGAAGGGGCACCGCCTCATCCTGTGGACGGGCGGGAAGGGCATCGGCGACCGACCCGACACTAACGCCGCGGCGAAGTGGTGCTTGGAGCGCGGAGCCGGCACGCTGCTCGCGCTGCCCGAGGCGCACATCGCGGTGCCGAACGGCCCGGTCCCGCCCATCGAAACGGTGGAGGTGCTGACGGGATACCGACATCGCGGCCTCGCGGTCATCCTCGACACGCAGCGCCTCGTGAGCCTGAGCATGATGGCGCGGAACAACCTCGACCACGCCCGCGTGTTCGGCACGACCGGCCCGCGCGACCTCGCCGAGCTCGAGGCGTGGGGCGGCGTGGAGCTCGCGGCGGCAGCTCGAGAGTGTGCGCGCCGTCGTCGGCCGCCGCCGGATGGTCTCGGGCAGGCGGGGTGGTTCGTGCCGTTCGACCCCATGTGCAGCTCGGGGCCGTACAAGCTGGAGCGCTTCGCTTGAGCGCGAACACGCGCGGCGTACGGCTCTTGCCGACGGCCGACGCGGCGGCCTATTGCGACGTGGACGCGGGCACGATGCGGCGGTGGATGCGTGAGGGCGTGCTCGTCGGCGCGCGTCGCGTGCTCGGTCGCTGGTACGTGGACCAAGAGTCGCTGGACCGCTTCATTCGCCCGTCCCGCGACGCGCGAAACGTCTGAATCGTCTCGCGCGTCGCGGGACGGACACGACCGCCTTCCGTCGGCGATCGGGCTTCGTCAGGGTGACTTTCAGCGGCCCACCTCTCGCCGCGAAGGACTCCCCACAGATGCCCACGGCCAAGACCATCGGAACCACGGCGCTCATCGCGCTCGTCGTGTTCCTCATCCTCCAGCTCGCCGCGAATTTCGGCTACGACGTCGCCGCCATCCTCCCGCGCCCCGGCGCGAGCACGGCCGCGCCGACCACGGGCGGTGCCGCGTGACCCTCCGCGCACAGGACAGCATGGGCGCGCGTGAGCGCGTGGTGCGGATCAAGAGCCTCAACGCCACGGAGTACGCGGCGGGCTCCGAAGTCTACGTTCCCATGGACAACGTCGTAGGTGCGCCAGCCGTTGTCGGGGACGGTCGAATCGGGCACTTCACTCGCATCTACCTCCGTCTCCGCGCGACCTTCATCACCGCGATCGGCGTGAACGGACAGCCCGGCGCGCTCTGCGCGGCAATCGCACAAAACATCCGCGTTCGCGCCGCTGCCACCGACCTCATCGATGGCGGGCAGATGGACGGAGAGGACTTCAACGCGATCGCGACCGAGGTGGCTCGTGCGGCCGTCGTATCGCCAGTCAGCGCCCTGGTCAACGTCGTCAACGCAGCGTACGACGCGGGCGACATCTGGGTGTGCATCCCGCTCGCGAAGCCGTCCCGCGACCGATTCTCTCGCTGTGGCGACGGGGCCATCCCCGTCGCTGCGTTCGACCGTCGCCTCGACGCCGAGCACGGTTTGCGATTCAAGCTCGCGGCGGCGGGCGACCGCTGTAAGGCATTTGCGAGTGCCACTCTCGGCGCCTTCACCGCGGTCGACGTCTTTGGCGTCTATCGCACCGACACTGACCCCCAGGTCATTCTCCCAGGCTTCCGCGCGTACACCGAGGCCCAGGCGTCCTTCGACTTGGACCCCATCGGTGGGGCGGGCGGTACGCATGAGCTTCTGAGCATCTTCGATCCCCCGGTGGCCGCAACGGGCGCGCGCGCATACACAAGCTATTCGAACCTCTCGGCTCGCCTGGGTGCTGACCAGCTCTACACGGGCGAGAATTTCACGACACTCACCGACATGTTCAACCTCGTGGACTGGGTGTATCCCGGTGGCGTGGACTGGCGGAATCGCCTCACGCCATCGAGCTCGCTCCCGCTCATTCAGCGACGCGCGGATAATCCCGTACTCGAAGACGCCTACGGCCGTCTCTCGATCAACATCGGGACTCGCCCCGGCGCTTCGCAGCGGCTCCTTCAGGCAGGCCGCCGCGTGTACTCGTCCGAGGTCGCTGCGCGGATCAACGCGTCACTCGGCGGCGGCTACACCTCCCGGCGCTCGACGCCCGCGAGCCTCAACGAGGCCGCGACGGCGAATCGCGCCGCGCTGGTCCTTGACCAGAAGTTGAGCAAGTGATGTCCAGCACGGCAATCCTCATCGTGATTGCCCTCGTCGTCGCGGGCGTGGCGGCCTACATGCTGCTCCGCCCCGCGTCGAACATCCCCGACACGACGCTCCCGGGGCTCGGCACGGGCGACCCCGCAATGGCATCGAAGGGCGGGAACATCGGCGACTCGCTCAAGAGCGCGTTCGATGAAGCGTTCCCCTGGTTCTCGCACGGCGTGACCGTGTCCACGGGCAAGTGATGGACCCTCTCATGCTCGCGCTGCTCGTGCTCGTCGTGGTGATGGCCGGTGGCCTGCTTTACGTCGCGACACGCCCGCCACCCGCGCCACCGCCGAGCAGCTCCGGCAGCCCGCTCGGCATGCTCGCCAGCGTGGTGCTCGGAGCGCTGTGAACATCGCGCCCGAGCTGCTGATCGCGCTGGCACTCGTCCTGGGGGCCATCGTGATCGTCTACCTCCTGAAGCCGGCACGACCGCCGGCAACGACTCTCGACGCCGTGCGCGCCATCGGTGAGGCCATCTCGTGAAGAAGTTTCTCCCGCTGCTCGTGCTCGTCGGCGCTGTGGTCCTCTCGGCCTGGTACCTCTTCACGCCCTCGGGCGAACCTGAGGTGCCGCCCGAGGGCGGCCCGGCCGTGCCCGTGACGCCCGCGCGTCGCATCGTCCGCGCCGTCACGAAGCCACTCACGGACCCCGTCAAGGGTGGTCCGGGGAAGTTCGGCAAGTGACCACCGTCAGCACCGACGCATTTTGGTTCTGCGCCGTCGGCGGACGCGACCCCGGCGCCGTGTCTGCGGCGTACTTCGAGACGCGGCGGCACATGAGCACCATCGCGGAGTCGGGCTACAAGCAGAGCGGCCCGATTTTCTACATGGCCCGCGCAGGCCGCCCCTATCGTGCGTGGGACACGGGCGAGCTTCAGGCGACCGTCGACATGATTCCGGCCTGTCGCATCGCCCGTCAGGCGGGCAACCCGGTGCGGGTCATCGCCTGGAAGCAGACGAGCTCGACGCCGCTGCTCGATTCGGCCGCGTTCGCCATCGTCGACGCCTTCAGCGGCGCGGCGAACACCGCCGCACGTCTCGGCGACGCAGCCGCCACGGCCGCCGAGGCAGGCGCGGGCGCAGCCGTCGACGGCGCGAAGGTCGCAGCCGGCGCGGCCGGCATCATGGGCGCCATCCTCGCGGCCGGTCCGGTCATCCTCGCGGTGACGGGGCTCCTCGTCCTCTACTTCTTTCGGCGGCCGATTCTGCGGTTCGCCACGGGGGTTGCAAAGTGAGTCTCCCGAATAGCAGGCGCACGTCGCCCGGCACGCTCGTCGCCGCGACGAGTGGCATCGAATCGCGCGAACTGTGCTCTATTCGATTCGATCGGCCAACCCCTTACCGCCTCCGGCTGGCAGCCCTCATCCGTGGGGGCACGGCCGACGCGGGCAACACGCTGAACTCCTCTTTCTACGTTGATGACGGATTCGGAGATGGCGAAAGCGTAACCGGGCTCTCGCTCGGACTGGACAAAGTCACGGCGGACCGCACGGCGACAACCATCATCGAAGGTGTCGGACTTGACGTTACGGTGCGGGTCGTTTGCGCCACCATGCTACCAAGCATTGCGGACCGAGAGACACTCGCGAGCGCCGCAATCGCGGCCATTGTGGAGCGCGATGAACCGAGGTGGATGAAATGACGCCAGAGACCATACTAGAATTGCTCGACAAGGGCGGAACGCTCGCACTGGCACTCATCGTCTGGTTCGAGTTGCGCGGAGTACGCTCGGCCGTCGAGGCGCTCTCGGGGAGCTTCACGCGACTCTCGAACGAGCCGCAGCGTGAGCCGACGGTGCGGCCGTGACGGTCGTGGTCCTCTTGATCGCCGCTGCCATCGCTGGACTCTGGTTATATCGGAAGTTCGTCAGCCCGAGCGGTGTTGCGGAGTCGCGTATCGACCAGCTCACGGCATCAGGTGACAGGACCGGTGCCACGAAGGGCATCACCGCAGAGCATATCCGCCGAGCTGGCCTCGGGGACTACACGATTCACGCATACCCCGGCACGGGGCGCGTAGCGATGCGCGTCGACGCGATCATCCGTGCACGCTCGTCCGTGGGGCTGCGCAATCCCTCCATGGTGGACGCGCGTAAGACGCTGGACGTTGATTCGTTTTGGCTCACCAACGGCACTACTGGCGACTGGATCGGCAGCGGGGCATTTCTGGGCGCATACGCAGGGGTCTACGACGGTCACGCCATCTCAAACGCCATCACGGCAGCTCGCGACGTGGCAGGCGCTCGACTCGCCAGCGGCACGATCACCGCGATTGCTCCGCCCAAGCGCATGACGCCCGCCGAGGAAGCGGCCTGGAAGGCCAAGGCGTTCGCGCCGACCGATAAGGCCGCATCGCGGGCAGCCTCGCGAGCACGGAACGCAGCACGAGGCGCAGCGGGCGCGCAAGCACAGGCCGCACTCGACATCCTATGGGCCGCGCAGGACGCGGCAGAAGGCACCCGGCCGCTGTGATTCGTATCGCCATCATCGTCGCGCTCGGCGGCGCCCTCTGGTACATGGTCGACCGCACGAGGCGTGAACGCGTGGCGCTCGCGGCCGCCAACGCTATCGTCCTCCGCGACTCGGCGCGCGTGATGATTGGCGGGGTCATCGAGAAGTCTCTCGTCCCGAGCGATTCCGTCATGCGGCGGGTCAACGGCCCCGGCGTGGATTCGTTCGTCCTCGCCGGGAACATGGCGCCCGCGACGACGCCGCCGAAGGACTTTAAGACCTCGCCCAAGTGGGGCCTGGGTGTCGGCTGACGTGCTCGCGCTCTCTCGTCCCGTCGGCCGCGGGTGGTACGTCCGCGACTCCATGGCGGTCGCGTCGGGCATCTCTGCCGCGGACATCGCGCTCTTGCGCTCCATCGGCATCCGCTTCGCCGCGGTGAACATGTCGCACCCGGTGACGATGCGGCGCCTACAGACTGCCGGCATCTTCGCGTGGGTCTTCGGGCTGCCATCGCAGTGGTCGCCGAGCTCGTGGCGCGAGACGCTCGCGCGCTCGCACCGCGTGGCCCTCGAGGTCGGCGCCCCGCGCATCTGGGCGGACCCCGAAAACGGCTGGCCGCAGGCGAGCCCCACGGAGTGGGTCGCGCTCGGCGCCGCGCTCGGCGAGCTCGCGCGGTCCGGTATCCAGGTCGCCGTCACGACGCACGGCGGCCTGAGGTCGCGCGTGGCGCGCTACATCGCGCCGCAGATCGCCCCCTTCGGCGGCATCATCAGCCCGCAGCTCTACGACCATTCGCGCGACGCGAGCCTCGACTACGCCGCGGCCTCGCTCCCGGTGTGGACGCGGACGATGGCCGGGTGTCAGGTCGTGCCCAGCGTCGGCTGCCTCTCGACCGGCCCCGACGGACCCGGCGCGTACTCCGATGCGCGATACGCCGCGGTCTTCCGCCACTACCCGAGGGCGTGGTCGGCGGCCATCGTCTGGCCCGAGCGCGACCCGAGCCCCGCGCAGGCCGCGGTGTTGCGCGCGTGGCGCGTCGGCATCGGCCCGGAGCTCTAGGAGAGACCATGGGCAAGAAGACGCCGAAGAAGCGAAAGACCGTCTCGGTCAAGGGCTACACCCGCAAGTGGCCGAAGAAGAAGAGGACCAAGTGAAGAAGCATCTCCCGTTCTCTCTCCTGGCGCTCCTGGCCCTCTCCGCGTGCGGCACCACGACCCAAGCCGGCAAGACGCGCCGCACCGTCTGCGGGGCTGCTACGGCCGCCTGCGCGATGGTCAACGCCTACTGTGCGATGCCCGAGGCGGACGTAGTCGACCCCCCGCCGTGACCTCAGCCAGCGCCGCGTAGCCGGCGCGCGAGCTCGGCGTCGAGCGGCACCGCGCCAGCCTCTACGGCGAGCGCCGCATCGACCAGGTCAGCCACCCGATGCCACACGTCCGCGCGCTGCTCGAGGACGGCATCGCGAGCGGCGCGAGCGACCGCGCCGAGGTGTTGCACGAGGGGTGGGACACGGGTGGGACACAGAGGGTCAAAATTGCCCTCTTCCTGTGGCGAAACTGGCCGTGTTGGGGCGGTTCCTAAACCGTTGGCCGCACGTTCGATTCGTGCTGGGAGCGCAACGTTTTTCGCCTTCGTGTCCCGGGCAGGTGGGACACAGACCAGCGACCGAACGGCATCCGAGCCGAGGTGTGCGTAGCGCTGCGTCACGCTGATTTCGGAGTGCCCGAGCCACACCCGCACCTCTTCGAGACGGAGCGGCCGCTGGAGCAGCTCGGGCGCCCACGAGCCCGCGACGAGGTGCGAGGCGCACGTGTGCCGCAAGTCGTGCAGCCGCACCCGCCGCTCGATACCAGCGCGGCTTAGCGCGTCGTGTATCCGCGCCTGGTACGTCTTCGAGAGGACGCCGCCGTCCCGCCCGGGCCAGACGTGCCCCTGGCGCGCGTAGCCGCGCTCGGGGCTCTTGAGCCACGCGGCGAGCTCGCGGCGCATCGGCGTGAGGAGCGGCACTTCCCGCACGTGGCCGGCCTTCGTGGGGCCGTCGTAGGAGCGACACACGCGCAGGACGCCGGCCTCCTGGTCGACGTCCTCCGCGCGCAGGCCCCAGAGCTCGCCGGCGCGCAGGCCGCCGTAGATGGCCACCGTGAAGGCGCTGCGCTGGAGCGAGTCGCACGCGCGCAAGAGCGAGGCAATCTCCGGCAGACGGAGCCACGTCCAGCCGGCATCCTCGCGAGCTCGCGAGCCCTTCGGGAGTCGGACGAGCTCCGCGGCGTTCTCGCGCACCAGGTCGTCCTCAAGGGCAGCGCGCAAGGCGCCGCGAACGAGCGTGAGCGCGTTCTGCAGCGTCTGGCCCGCGAGGGCGGCACCGTCGGCGCCGCGCAGCCTCGTGAGCCACTGGCGCACGTCGCGCGGCTCGATGGCGTGGACGGGCAGCGCGCCGAGCACGTCGTCGGCCACGTAGAGCGCCCAGCGGCTCCGCTCGGCCTTGACGCCGCGGTAGTGGCCGGACGCCTCGCGCGCGTCGAGCCAGCGCTCGCCGACGGCCGCTAGGCTCTTGTCCTGCCTCGGGAGCGCAGCGAGCCGCGCGAGCTCGTCGGCGATCGCCTGCGCGGCCTCGCGCACCGTGTCGAACACGCCGACGCTTCGGCGGTCGTACTCACGAGGCAGGCGCGCGCGCCAGCGCCCGCCGTGGGCCGTGACGCTGCCTGGGCCGTCGTAGTCGCTGGTCACACGTCACCGGGCCTTCCTGAGCCGCTGGCGCGCGAGGTCGTCGAGCGGCGGCACGACGAGGGAGGATACACGAGCCGCCGCCGAGGCCGCTTCGCGGGCCAGCCGTTCGGGGTCGCGCTGGCGTCGAACTCGCGGCGCGGCCAGCGGCTTCGCTCGTGAGCCGCGCGACGCGCGAAGCTCGGCCGTCAGGGCGCGGATAGCGGCCGTCAGATCGTCGATGGCTGCGGTACTCATCGGCACAGCGCCCGGGAGTCGAACCCGGCTACAGCGGTTTGGAGCCGCCGCGGTGACCACTCACGCTCTGTTTGGTGCCGGATTACGCGCCGGCTCGCGAAGCGAGACGGCGCGTTTCAGCCGTCCCCGTCCCCATCCCCGTCCCCATCCCCGTACCCGGACCCGGACCCGGACCCGGACCCGGACCCGTACCCGTACCCGGACCCGGACCCGTACCCGGACCCGGACCCGGACCCGGACCCGGACCCGCTTTTTTCGGCCGAAGCGGCGGGTGCTACGCCCACGACGCAGCCCTCAGCGACGCCTCACCGGCCGGCGCGCATTCGATGACCTCGATCGCCTCCGTCAGCTCGACGGACGCCGCCGGCACGCTCACGCGCGAGCCCGACGCCACGCCGGCCGCCGCCATCTCGTGCAGCGTGTTGGCCCCGCGCCAGCGTCACCTCCTTGCCGTCGCGCTTCACCAGCTCGCCGACGTGAACGCCTGCGCTGTAGGTCCGCACCACCACGTACGGGGTCTTCGTCTCGGTCTTCTTCTTCGTGGTCGCCATGGTCTCTCCTCTGCGGCCTCGGCCGCGTGATCGTTGGTCGGTCATCGCTCGTCGTCGGCCGACGGGCCGAGACGGTCGAACAGCGGGTACGCGTGCGTCCGCTTCTTGCGGCCGTTGATAGCCTCCCAAAGCGAGTCGAGCGCCTTGTCCAGCTCCTCGCGGGCGTGCTTCGCCTGCGCCTCTTTCGCGTCCACGCGCGTCGGCGACGCGTTGTAGGCGACGCTCACCGCGCGGCCGTAGGCGTCCACGAGGTAGCCCAGCTCCTTGCGCGTCTTCACGGCGTCGCCCTCGTCGCCTCGACGGCGAGCGCGTCGTAGCCGTCGGCGAGCGCGCGGAGCTCGATGTCCTCCCACGTGTGCGCCACGAAGCTCAGCCGGTCCGCGGCCTGGAGCGCCTTCTCGTGGAGCTGCACCGCGGTCTGGAGCCGGCGCACTTGGTCGCGCGCCTCGTTGCGCTGGTGGAAGTTGTGCTCGCCGACCTTCCGCGCCATGTCGAGGTCACGCTGCAACCGCGCGATGGTCGCGCGCATCGCGTCGGCCTGCGTCTCGACCTCGAGGGCGGCCGCTTGCGGCCACGCGCTCACGACCCACCCCGCCGCGCCTCGACCAGCGCCGTGTACGCGCCGAACTCGTCGTGGCTCATCCGGCACGTGACGTTGGTCACCGCCGCGCGGAGCTCCAGCGCGTAGCGGATGCGTCGGCAGCTCGGGCACGCGCAGCGCTCCTTGGGCGCCTCGGAGAGATGCGCCGAGGCGTCGAGCGCCGCCGCCGAGCCGCGCTGCTCGGCCACCCACGTTTCGAGCGCTTCCCGCGACACCATGCGGACGTTCTCGACGACGTTGCCGAACTGCAACGCCTCCTCTTCGAGCTGGTCCCGCGACATCGTGCCGACGCTCTGCCGCGCGCTGCTCACGAGGCCCCCGCTTCGAGGTGCTCGGCCAGCGTCGCGCAGAGCCCAGCTTCCGCGGCGCGGAGCTGCTGCACCTTGTTGCGCGTGCGCCGGATGGCCGCGCGCAGGCGCTGGCACGTGGCGCAGTCGCACGCCTTCGCGAGCGACATCAACGTTTCGTTCAAGCCTTCGTGGACGGGGACGATGGTTCGTTCGGTGACTGCTGTCGGCATGTCGGGCACCTCTGGGGCCGACTGTCCGCCGACTGTGACCAGCTGTCAAGGTCTGTCGGCTGGTTTGTCCACTCCGCTGCCTGTGCTGGGCTCTACCTCTTCCGCGACCAACTGACGCAACGCATGCCTGAGCGCCTGCATGTCGAACAGTGCGCGTGCGATTGTGCTTGCACACTCTCGCTTTCTGTGATCGTCGCTGTGTGCCGTGATTGCCGTCGCAACCCACGGCAAGGCAGACACGACCGTCAATAGCTCGAGGAGATCAGACAACGACTCGCGCCCGTTCTCGGCGCGGCCCACGTGGATGGCCGTCGCAAGGTTGAGGGCGCGCAGCAATGCTCGCTCATTTTCAGAGAGAAACGGCTTTTCGTCGGGCTTGTGAGATGCGAAGTCGCGCTTCGTCTTGAAGTAGTCGGCGGGCAGTCCAAGGCGTTTGAGCCCGTCGGCGGCGGTCGCGGGGCTCACATCGCGCGAGCCCGAAACGACCTTGCTCAAGAACGACGGGCTCACCCCCAGCTGTATCGCGACAGGGTCTCGCCAACCTTTCTTCGAGCCAACTTGGTCTCGGAGCGAAAGCACCAGCTCGCGGTACCGCTGCGTCAGAAGGTTCATGTCCAAAGGTTGCCCCTATGGCGCCGCGTGACAACTGGACAGACCAGCCGCAAGCGGGCACAGTCGCGCCCATGACGTCCCCAACTTCGTCCGGCGCAAGGCTCCTCAAGGCGTGGATGGTGCGTGAGCAGTTCACGCAACAAGCGCTCGGCGCCATGCTCGACGTTGATGCCAGCTACATTTCACGACTCAGCGCCGGGACTCGCTCCCCATCGCTGGCGCTCGCGTTGCGGCTCGAACGTGTGACAGGCGGATCCGTCGCTGCGCTGGCATGGTGCGACGGGGCCTCGAGGTGACGGCGGATTCCCTCGCCAAGAAGCGCCGCATCGCGTCGCGCTGGCTCACGCCGACGGAGCGCGAGCTGCTCGACTCGCTACCCGGCGAGGCCGCGCACGACCTCGCCGATTCGGTCATCGCGAAGCATCGGCCGAATGTCGTCCCGTTCGACGGCCCGCCGGCCCCGGCGCCGTTCACAGATGGTGGCGACGGGCCGCCGCTGAAGCTGCCGAAGTCCCGCAAGGTCAAGCCGCTGGCGGCGCCGCGCACGGGCGACTGGCGCGCGCTGCTCACGTCGTCGGAGAACGACCGCGGCGACGTCACGACGAGGCCGACCGCGCACAACGTGGCCGTCATCGTCGCGTTCCATCCCGCGTGGGCCGGCGTGCTCGCCTTCGATGAACGGCAGGCGGCGCCCGTGTTCCTGAAGCCGCCGCCGTTCGCCGCGCACTACTCCGCGCAGAACCCGGCGCCGTGCCCTCGGCGCGTCACCGACGCCGACGCCACGCGCATCCGGGCGTGGCTCGAGGTCGCCGAGCTGCTCACCGTGCGGCCGGACGAGGTCCGTGCGGGCGTGCTCGTCGCGTCGCAGCGGGCCTGCTTCGACCCGGTGAAGGTCTACCTGTCCGCGCTCGTGTGGGACGGCGTCGCGCGCCTCGACACCTGGACCGTGGATTACCTCGGCGCGAAGGACACTCCGTACACGCAGGCCGTGTCGGCCCGTTGGATGCTCTCGGCCGTCGCTCGCGCTTTCGAGCCGGGCTGCAAGGCCGACGTCGCCCTGGTGCTCGAGGGCGCGCAGGGCGGCGGCAAGAGTAGCGCCATCAAGGCCCTGGTGCCCAACCTCGCATGGTTCGCCGACGAGCTCGCCGACCTCCGCTCGAAGGACGCCGCGCTAGGGCTCGCCGGAAAGTGGATCGTCGAGCTCGCGGAGCTCGCGGCCCTCGGGCGCGCGGACCTCGAAGTGATGAAGAGCTTCTTTTCGCGTTCCGTGGACCACTTCCGCCCGCCGTTCGCGGTATCCGCCGAGGATTACCCGCGTCGGTGCGTCTTCGGCGGCACGACGAACGCGACGGCCTACCTGCGCGATGAGACAGGCGCGCGCCGGTTCTGGCCGTTGCCCGTGGGCGCCATCTATCACGCGGATCTCGCGCGGGATCGTGACCACCTATGGGCCGAGGCCGTCGCGCGCTACCGCGCGGGCGAGAAGTGGTTCCTCTGGGAGCCCGAGCTGCTCTCGGCCGCCGAGGAAGAGCAAGAGGCGCGGTACGTCGTCGACGAATGGGAGCAGTCGATCGGCGAGTGGCTCGACGCGCCCGTCAACGCGGTGAAGCACGAGTTCAGCGTCGCCGACGTGCTCTCGGGTGCGCTCAAAATCGACGGGGCGCGGCACGACCAAATCAGCCAAAACCGCGCCGTGCGCGCCCTTGTTCGCCTTCGGTGGACGTTGCATCAGCGCCGCACGGACGGCCGGCGTTACCGCGTCTACGTTCGCCCACGCTGAACGTCCATCGGTGGCACGGGTGGCACGCGGCCGTCACGGGTGTGGCGGCCGTTTTCTTTGGCGGTTTCTCGGCCGAAAACGCCACTTGGCACGGCTGTCACGGCTGTCACGGGTTGCGCGCGCGCGCGTGAGGATAAGCCGGTGTTCAGTGTGCGTCGCGTAGGGAGTCCTATAGGCGGCACGGGTGTGCCAGGGCGTGACACCCGTGCCACGGACCTTCCATACATCCATGCACATGGTTGCAAGTTCCGCCGAGCTCTGGTAACGGGCAGGCTCGTGAGCAAACGCAAGCCCTCTCCTCCGACCTCCTCCGAAACCCTCGCCGAAGTCTGCGCCGAGCGCGACAAGCTCCTCGACGAACGCACCGTGGTCCGCACATGGTTCATGGCGTCGCGCGAGCTCGGCGGCGCGATTCACCAGCTCGGCCGCGCCGCG
>CAIUAC010000246.1 GCA_903896985.1 uncultured Sandaracinus sp. | reverse complement strand
ATTCCGAAGGCGCGCATCTTCTTGTGCAGGTTCGTGCGCTCGACCCCGAGCAGCACGGCGGAGCGCGAGATGTTCCAGTCGCAGCTCGCCAGCGTCGTCAGGATGTAGTCCCGCTCGGCCTTGTCGCGGAACTCGCGGAGCGTGAGCGCCCGGTCACTTCCGTCCGAAGGCGGGGCGAGGGGCGGCAGATCGTCGTCGTCGCGCGAGGACGGGGGCCGCGAGATTGGCCCGCCCGGCTCCGCGATGCGCCCATCCTCCGGCACGTCGTCGAGCGTGATCGGGTCCCCGCCGAGGATGACCATCCGCTCCACGACGTTGCGCAGCTCCCGGACGTTGCCCGGCCACGCGCGCTCCGAGAGCGCTTCGAGGACGTACGGCTCGAACGACTTCTCGCGCAGCCCGTTCTCGCGGCAGAAGTCGCGCAGGAACGCCTGCGCGAGCGCGGGCACGTCCTCGCGTCGCTCACGCAGCGACGGAGTGCGCAGCGGCACGACGTTGAGCCGGAAGAACAGATCCTCGCGGAACTCGCCGCGCGCGACGGCCCCCTCGAGGTCCTTGTTCGTCGCGGCGACGACGCGCACGTCGACGGCCACCGACTGCTCGCTGCCGACGCGCATGATCACGCCCTCCTGCAGCGCCCGCAGGACCTTCGCCTGCGCGGGGAGGCTCATGTCGCCGATCTCGTCGAGGAAGAGCGTCCCCTTGTCCGCCGCCTCGAAGAGCCCCTTCTTGCGCGCCTGCGCGCCGGTGAACGCGCCGCGCTCGTAGCCGAAGAGCTCGCTCTCGATCAGCTCCGCCGGGATCGCGGCGCAGTTGACCTTCACGAACGGCGCGTCCTTGCGCGGCGAGAGGCGGTGCAGCGCGCGCGCGACGAGCTCCTTGCCGGTGCCGCTGTCGCCCGTGACGAGCACGCGCCCCTTCGTCGGCGCGACCTTCTCGAGCTCCGAGTAGAGCCGGCGCATCGCCGCGCTGTCGCCGATCATCTCGTAGCGCTCGCCCGCGTCCGAGCGCAGCCGCTCGACCTCGCGCAGCAATTGCCAGGTGCGGAGCGCGTTGCGCACGCTGACGAGCACGCGGTCGCGATCGAGCGGCTTCTCGAAGAAATCCGTCGCGCCGTGCTGGACGGCATCGACGGCTTCAGCGACCGACGCGTGCCCCGAGATCATCAGCACCGGCAGGCGCGCGGTGGCGGGCGACTGCCGAATGCGCTGCAGCACCTCGATGCCGCTGATCCCCGGCAAGCGCACATCGAGCATCACGAGGTCGACGTCGCCCGCGTCGAGGGCGCGCAAGCCCTCTTCGCCCGTCGCCGCCTCTCGCGTCTCGAAGCCCGCCCCCTGCAGCACCATCTGCAGCGTGCGACGAATGTTCTTCTCGTCGTCGACGACGAGGACGGTGGCGCTCATGCGCGAGGTTCTAACACGCGCTCAGGAGTCGCCCATCATGATGCCCGGGCTCACGCGCGGCGGGGCGGGCGGCAGCGGGATGCGGAAATCGCCGCGGATCGTCACAGGCGTGCCGTTGCGCATCGCCGTCTGCGCGAACGTGCCCGTCACGAAGCCGGGCGCTCGCCCGGAGCGCACGAGGTTCGTCACGACCACCTCGCCGCGCCCCCCGCTCAGCACGCTGCCGTCCTCGAGCGTCGTGTCGACGAACGCGCCCGGGCACGCCGTCGCGGTGATCGGGAGGGTCATCGGCGCGCGCACGACGAGCGTGATCGCGACCTCGCGCACGGCGCCCCGCGTCTGCTTCGCGATGGCTCGCAGCTGCAGCGCATCGGCGCACGGGCGTCGCTCGCCGATCGAGACATCCCGCGACGACATCGGCAGAAACGCCCGCCCGGCGAGGCCGCCCTGCGTGTCGAGCGCCGTGTACTCGACGTGAATCCCGCTGCGCGCCGACTGCGCCGCCGCGGGCGAGAGCACGGCGACGGCGACGAGCACGGTGAGCGCGGGGCGGAGTAGGGAGGCTCGCATGGTCGTCTCAGACGGTCGGCGGCGCGCCGTCATTCAGCCACCGGCGCAGTGTCGACGAGCGCCGCGTGCAGCGCCCGCACGGCGTCGTCCGCGCCGGCCTCTGCGAGCAGGAACGCGAGGCGCATCGGCGTCGTCGCCGTGCGCAGCGGCGCCAGCCGAGCGTCCTCGAGCGCGCCGATCGCTCGCCCGAGGGCGCCCGCGTCGCGTCCGAGTCCGTCGCCGACGACCGACACCGTCGCGAGCCCTTCCTCGATGCGCGCTCCACCGCCGCACGCCGCCTCGATCGCGCCGCGCGCCGCCTGCCAGTCCGGCGTCACGCCGACGTGCACCAGGAACGACGCGCCCACCTCGCCCGCCTCGACCTCGCGCGGGTCCGTGTGCGCCGCAGCGCACGCCGCGAGCGCGCGTCGAAGCGCCTCGCTGCCGCCCGCGACGTGGACGCGCGCGACGCCCTTCTGCCCAGTGACGGTGCGCGACGAGGACGGCGCGGCCGTGATCACGCTCTCGCGCCGCGCGTCGAAGGTCGAGCGCGCGTGAATCGCGATCTTGGCGTTCTTCGCGAATTCCACGGCTGTCGCGTTCAGCACCTTGGCGCCCGCTTCCGCCATCTCCTGCATCTCCTCGTAGGACAGGCGCGCGAGATGCTGTGCGTCCGCCACGACCCGCGGGTCGGCGGTGTAGACGCCGTCGACGTCGCTGTAGATCTCTGCGCGCTCGGCGCCGAGCGCTGCCGCGAGCGCGATCGCCGTCGTGTCGCTGCCGCCCCGCCCGAGCGTCGTGATCTCGCGCCGGTAGCTCATGCCCTGATAGCCCGCGACGATGACCACCATGCCCCGCGCGAGCTCGTCCTCGATGCGGTGCGGGCGCACCTCGAGGATGCGCGCGTCGAAGTGCCGGTCGTTCGTGATGATGCCGCTCTGCGAGCCCGTGAACGAGATCGCCGGCGTGCCGCGCTTCTGAATCGCCATCGACAGGAGCGCCATCGACACTCGCTCGCCCGTCGAGAGCAGCATATCGAGCTCGCGCCTCGGCGGGTTCTCGTCGACCTGCTTGGCGAGGGCGAGCAGCTGATCCGTCGTCTTGCCCATCGCCGACACGACGACGACGACGTCGTCCCCCGCGTGCCGCGCCGCGACGACCTTGTCCGCGACGCGCCCGAGCTTCTCTACGTCCGCGACGGAGCTGCCACCGTACTTCTGCACGACGATCGCCATGCGGGCGAATCTGCCACGAAGTCAGAAGAATGCAGCGTTCGGAGTACGCTGCGGGCCGTGGAGCGAGCGACCGACGACATCGACGAACAGCAAGCGCGCGCCGTCGCGGTGCTCGAGGCTGCCTACGCGGGCTCCGTGCCGTTCGTCGAGGACCGAGCCTGCGCGCCGGAGCTCGCCCGCGAAGCCGCGCCCGTGCTCCACGCACTCCTCGGCTCGCGCGCCCTCGGTGCCCCGGAGGACGCGCGCGCCCTCGAGCACCACGAGGCGCTCGCGCTCGTGCTCTTGCTCGGTCGGCGGGCGGGGGCGCTCGGCGTCACGCCGACCGCGGCGCTCGCGCTCGTGCGTGCCATGAGCGCGGCGCTCGAGTCGGTCGGCGCGCCCCTCGGCGCGGAGTTCACCTCCGTGCTCTGCGCGCTCGTGATGGAGGGCTACGTCGCGTCGCGCGAGGAGCGCCTCTCCAACCTCAGCGCAGCGCGGGCCGCCGAGGCGCTGCCGACGCTGCGCCTCGCGCCGAAGTGCCTCGCGCTCGTCCTCAGCGGAGAGCACGAGCCGGAGCGCGTGCGCGACGTCGTCGACCGCTTCGGCCGAGCGCTCTTCGCGGCCGACGCGCGGGCGTGCGTCGTCGACCTCAGCGGGCTCCTCCACCCCTCGGCGCCGCTCGCCGCGGAGGCCTTCGCCGCGGACGTCGCGGCGCGCATGCTCGGCGTCACTTGCATCTTCTGCGGCGTGTCACCCGCGTGGCTCGACGCCGCGAAGGCCGCCCGGGTCCCGCTCGAGGTGCTTGCGCTCGAGCCGACGTTCGAGGTCGCGCTCGTGCGCGCGCTCGAGCTCGCGGGTTACGCCCTCAAGCCCGAGGGACGCCTGCGCGCGCTGTTCAAGCGCTGACGGCGGCCACGCCGGCAGGCGACGCGAGGGCGCTCAGTTCCCGGTGCCAGCCGAGGCGGGCACCGCGCTGCGTGCGCGGTCCATCTCGTCGAGGCGGAAGCGCTGCTGCCTCGCGCGGGCCTCGTACGCCGGGACTCGCTCTGCCCGCGCCAGCCACGAGCGCGCGTGCCCGAGGTCGCCGACGCGGCGGTAGAGCTCGGCGAGCT
>CAIUAC010000245.1 GCA_903896985.1 uncultured Sandaracinus sp. | reverse complement strand
CTCGGCCGCAACGAGCACCATCACCGGCTCACCTTCGGCGTGATGTACATGGACAGCGAGGCGTTCGTGCTGCCCCTGTCGCACGACGAGGTCGTGCACCTCAAGGGCTCGCTCCTGACGAAGATGCCCGGAAATCTGGCGCAGAAGCACGCGGGGCTGCGCTCCCTCTACGCCACGATGTGGTCGCGCCCCGGCCGCAAGCTGCTGTTCATGGGCGGCGAGCTCGCGCAGCGGACCGAGTGGAATCACGACCGCAGCCTCGACTGGCATCTACTCGAAGACCCGCTGTCGGCTGGCGTGCACCGACTCGTAGGCACGCTCAACGCGCTCTACAAGTCGGAGCCTGCGCTCTACGAGGCAGACGGAACGCACCAGGCGTTTCGCTGGATCGATCCGGATGACCGAGACGCCAACCTGATCGTCTACCGGCGCATCGCGCCCTCGACGGGTGAGGAGCTGATCTGCATCGGAAATTTCTCCGGCGCAGCCCATCGAGGCTATCGCCTCGCGCTCCCGCGAGCGGGCAGCTACCGCGTGCTCCTCGACACCGACGCAGCAGAGTTCGGCGGCTCGCGCACCGTGCCGCGCGAATCGCTCCACAGCGAAGACGTGCCGAAATACAGCTTGCCGTGCAGCGCGGTGCTCGACCTCGCGCCGCTCAGCGTCCTCTGGCTCAAGGCCCCGTAGCGACTAGCGCCGCCCCTTGCAGTGATTGAAAGCGGAGCGGCCCGCGCCCCCGACGGCGCCCGCCATGACATACTCCCCCGCGTGACCTTCACTGCCGAAGAGCGCGCGTGGATCGAGCGTGACGACGCGCTGCGGCGCCGCGCGCAGGAGCTCGCGGTCAAGCTCGGGCGCGACGCAGACGACCTCTATCGCGCCCTGCGGCAGCTGCAGCGCACTCCCACAGAGCGCCTCGCGCTCGGGCTGAGACATGGACGACTCCACCCTGACAAGCGCCGAGCGCAGACTCCTCGTTGAGCTGGAGGCGCGCGGCGTTCGCTACCTCATCGTCGGCATGAGCGCAGCGCTCTTACAAGGCGCGCGCGGCTCGACGGAGGACATCGACCTCTGGTTCGAGAGCACTTCCGATCCGCGAATCGCCGAGGCCGTCCGCGCTGCGGGCGGCATCTGGATCTCGGGCTCGTTCGGCATGGGCCCACCGCGCATCGGCGGTGACGCGCTCAGCGAGCGCTTCGACGTGGTCGTTCACCTGAGCGGACTCGAATCCTTCGACGTCGAGTACCGCGGCGTGCGCCGCGAGCTACTCGACGGACTCGAGGTGCCGGTACTACCCCTCGCGCGAATCCTCGCGAGCAAACGCGCCGCGGGCCGCGCGAAGGATCTCGCAGCGGCCCACGGCTTGGAGGACGCGCTTCTACTGCTCGAGCAGGGCGAGCCGCGCGACGAGTGACGCGCGCTGCGTTAGCGCCACCGAAGCGGAATCGCTGCGCCAGCTAGCCGCACGCGCTGACATACTGTTGTCCCCTCGCGGCGCACTCGAGCACACACGCCTGCGTGGCGGATTCGGTGGCTGAAGTTCCACAACGCAGTACACACGCATTTTGGTCGCCCGCGCACCGCATAATGCAACCCTCGCCACCGCCGCCGCCACCGGCACCGCCACCGCCACCGCCTTGTGGATTGAAACCGCCCGACGGGGCTTGCTCCTGACTCACTGGATTCCCTAGTTTCCAACTGCCCGTCAGATATTGGCAGGCATCGTCGCTGCCACTTGCCGTTATGATGATGCTGCCGTTTCCAGGAGACACGGACCCGTTGCAAGCCCCAGTGAACGAACACATCCCATCACCTGTGCATGTCACACTAACGGTGACTGGGGGGGCGCTCGGAATTCTGCCTCCAATGGTGCGCCGTAACAAGCGAAT
>CAIUAC010000244.1 GCA_903896985.1 uncultured Sandaracinus sp. | reverse complement strand
GCTGGGGCCCGTCGGCGCCTGCTTCTTCTCCTCGACGCGCCGCTTGCTCGTCGTGAGATGCGAGCTTGGTGCCGTCCCGCCCGACTTCGTCGCGCGCGGCGCGTTGCTCGGACACGCGGCGAGCGCCTCCGGCACGCCGGGTGAAATGCAGTAAGTCGGCGAAGCCGCTACCGCGACGGCGGGCGCCGCCGTGGCAGTTCCTGCGCCGTCCTGCGCTCCAACGAGCACAGGAACGGCGGCCGCGACCATCGAAACGACCACCAGCCCGACGAGGCGCATCCGACGCATGGGCATACGAGACATCACAGTACCCTCCGACCGCGGTCAGCCGAACGAGAGAGAATCAGGGATTGCAGAGCTTGATCAACAGGGTGCTGCGAAGATCAGGGTCTAAATGTCAGTCCGTTGATTAGCGGCCGCACTGAGACGTGACCTGCTGACGATAGAAGCCGAGCTCGTCGCGCCAGTACTCGCCGTCGAAGGGCCACATCTGGTGCTCTTCGTCGATCTCGACGTTACCGCCGCCCGAGCGCGCGGCTTCAGTCATCTGCTGCTGGGCGTCCTGCTCGAGCTCGCCGCGAGTGAAGGTCGCGATCTCGAGTTCGATCGTGTCCGCCTGGTTCTGCAGGTCCTGCAGCTCCTCGACGAGCCGATTGTAGCGGCCGCGCGCGAGGTCGCCGGTCTGGTCGATCGCGAACGCCTTGGCGATCGCGATGTCCTGGCGGATGCGAATGCCGAGCGAGGAGTTCGAGAACGCCTGCGGAGACGCGGTGAGGCGCTGGTCCTCTTCGTCGAGGACTCGAACGTACTCGAGGTTACGGAGGACGGTGCGGTCCGAGAGCGCCGACGACACGATGCCGCGGATACGGGGGCTGAGGTTCGCCTGGCCCGAGCGCACCCGCTGCAAGAATTCGTAGAACGCGTTGTTGTCGGTGAACTGCGCGAGCGTGGTCTCGAGCTCCGTCTTGACGGGATCGTAGCGCTCGTGGAACTGGCCGATCATCGCCTCGGCGTTGTCCATCTGGCAGTTCGAGAAGAAGACGACGGCCTTGAGGACGAGCGCCTCGGGGTAGTACGCGCGGTCGAAGTACGGGGAGAAGAGCGTGTGCACGTTGCCGAGCGCGCGCGAGTACTCGTCGGCCAGGAAGAACGCCCACGACTCCTCGAAGAGCGCGTCGAGCCAGTACTCCGAGCCTTGCGGCACACGGTTCCAAGCCTCGACGGCGTTGCCGAGGAGACGACCGTCTACCTGACGCTCGCCGGTCTCGGCGTTCACGCGGTTCGCGGCGGTGTAGTAGACGCGGGCCAGGGAGAGCCACGCGAGATCGACGAGGCGTTCTTCGTCCTCGATGCCCTCGACGCCACCAGCGTCGACGGCCTCGATGATGCCACGGAAGGACCGAATCGCAGGCTGCGCGCGACGCATGCGAACGTGGGTGATTCCCTCGAAGAACTTCGCAGGAATGATGAACTTGGAGTGCGCGTCGACCTTCTGGAAGAGCGTGACCGCCTCATCGAACTCGCCCTGCGAGTACTTGAAACGGCCCATCAGATACAGGAGCTGGTTGTACAGCTCGGCGCTCTCGGGGTTGTTGAACTGCTCGAGCTGATCGACGCCGTAGCGGCCGACCTTCTCGATGATCCCCGCCGGCTCAGGCAGCTGCGAGGCGAGCTGCGCGAGCCACTGGAGAGTCTGGCCGAAGAAATTGTGTGCCTGCCCCTGCTGGCCGATCTCGTCGAAGACGGCGAGCGCGCTCTGGTAGTAGCGCAGGTGGTAGAGGCACTTGCCGAGGAAGAACTGCGCCTTCTGCACGTTCGCCGGCGCGTCCTGGGTTTCGCCCTCGACGACGCGCTGGAACTGCACCGCGCCCTCTTGGTACTTCTCCTGCTGATAGAGACGCAGCGCATTTGCGAGCGCCTCCGACGGCGGCCCCTCGGCAGGCGGCGCGGGCGGCTGGCCCGTCTCATCGACGCTGAACGTCATGTCCTGCGCGGACGCAGGAACTGAGACCGCGGCAAGCGCGAGCGCAAGCACGCAGCCCAGCGTTTTGCTGGGCATTGCCACGGAAGAGAGCCACACGACGTTCTTGTTTCCGGCGATCCGACTCATCGGCATCCTCCACTGAGGGGCGTACGCTGCTGGCAGGCCCAGTATTTTGCTGGGCAAGTGGCTGGCTGCTGGCCCAGCACGTTGCTGGGTAAGTTGCTCGCTGCTGGCGAGCGGTAACGCAAGGATGTCCACCGCGGGGCACCGTTTGCGCCTGCTGCGCCGAAAATCTAAGGAATATCAGAGCGTTAGACGGTAAGAGGGGCCGATGATAGAGAGGCTGGTCCGGCAATGTCAAGGGAAAACAGGGCGGGGCTCGATGCTCGCATCCGCGCTTGACACTCGACCCGCCCCCAACGTAGCTTGGCGAGCGCTTTCGCCGTCGGGTCGTCGGAAACTCCGCGTCTCGGCGACGACATGCAATGAGCCATCGCCGCAAGGCTCCCTGCGACGCAGGGGCCTTGGGCCGGACGCTCGGTCTAGGTTCACGACAATACTGGCTCAGCGCGGCTGTCTCAGCGCATATGGAGATGACGAAGATGAACCGCTCTCTCTCGCAGTCCCTGACGGTCCTCGCCATCGCACTCGCGGCGCTGACTGCGGTCGGCTGCCAGGTCGAGGCCGTTGGCGACCCCTGCACGCCGGAGAACGTCCCGCCCGGTGGCTTCCTCAGTGGCGAGGCCTACCTCGAGACGAGCTCGGTTCAGTGCCGCACGCGCGTCTGCATCGTCAACGACCTACAAGGGGACCCCACGCGGCTCTGCGACGTGGATCCGACTGCCGGCTGCGTCACGCAAGCGGACGTCGACAACAGCGTCTACTGCACGTGTCGTTGCGACGGCCCTGCCGGCGCCGCCGACTTCTGTGCGTGCCCGGACGGCTTCGAGTGCAAGCAAGTCCTGTCGAGCGGCGGCGTAGGTATCGTCGGTAGCTACTGCGTCAAACCGAAGTGAGCGCGCTGCGCTGACGGGATCGCGTGAACTCACGAGATCGCACAACGCGCCCCGGCGACGCCTCCGCGTCACGGGGCGTCGCCAATTCAGCCGTCGACGGGGTGCCAGCCGTTCCCGCGCGGGGCGACAAGACGGGTGGACGACACGCCCTCGGACGGGAGGCGGAGTCCTTCGTCGCGGGCGAACTCGAGCGTCGGGGCTTCACGCTCGTGGGCCGCAACGTGCGCGTCGGGCGCCTGGAGATCGACCTGATCGCGCGCCGTGGCTCGCTCATCGTCGTGTGCGAGGTTCGCGCGCGGCGGAGCGATCGCTTCATGGCGCCGGCCGAATCGCTCGATCGGCGCAAGCTCGAGCGCGTTCGCCGCGCTGCGACGATCTGGCTCGTCAGCTCGAAGCTTCGCGGCGTCGATGTACGCCTCGATGTGGCCGCCGTCGTGTTCGACGGCCCTGCGCCGCGTCTCGAGTACTACGAAGACGCATTCTAGCGGCCGCCCTACTCGAGCTCGGCCTTCATGCGATCGTGGAGGCCGATGAGGTCTTTGACGACGTCCTCTGGCGTGCCGGCGGCCTTGGCGCGCTCGATCGACCCCGCGAGCAAGGTGACCTCCTCTGCCTGTCGGCGCCGCAGTTCGTCGACCATCGCCTCGAAGGCGAGGAAAACGTCCTGAAGTTCATCGCCCTTGCGCAGCTTCCCGGCGATCTTGAGGTGACCGTCGCGAACCTGACCGAGCAGGTTCTTCAGCTTGTGCGCGGGCCCGACGAGCTTGTGCGTGACCAGAATACCGGTCACCCCGAGCGTGAGGCTGAGGAGCAGAATGCCGGCGACGATCGAGAGCAAGATCTCGCGGTCTTTGGCCTTGGCCCATCCGTCGAGATCGTCCCGCACGGAGGGATCGAGGTCGGGCTGGAACGCCATCTGGATCGAGAGCGCCTCCGTCTGGCCCAGCGAGTAGTCGTAGGCGACGTAGCCGAGCACGCTCGCCACGATCATCGTCACGCCGACGACCATGCCGGTGTACTTCAGCTGAAAGCGAGGCTGGAGAAGGTAATTGCGGAGGTGACGCTTCGGGGGTGCGTCACTCTTGGGAAGGGATTGAGCCTGTGACGCCATCTTCGTCTCCGCGGGTACTCTCGAACTATTCGAATCGATTGTCGGCAAACCAGCGTCGACTTTACAAGATTTCGGCATTCGGCGCCGCCCACGCGGAGGGCCGCTAGTGCGTACCGCCCGCGCTCGCGTCGAGCGCCTGCGGGAGGCGTCGGAGCGCCCCTGTGAGGGCCGCCTCGATCGCCTGCTGCCGGGCTCCGTCGCCTGCACCACCGCCCGACACGGTCGCCGCACCCTGCAAGATGGAACGCATATCTCGGCCCGGATACGTGTTGACGATCACGGAGACGGCGGCACGCAGCGCACCGCCGGGGCGCTCTTCCACGGACGTGATCGACACATCGAGGTAGTAGCCGATGAGGCGCCCCTGCTGGATGACGCGTCGAGCGGTCGAATTCGACTCGTTCGCCGGCGCGATCTGCACGCCGGGGATTTGCGTGACGTTCTGCACGATGAATGAGCGTGCCGAGGTCAGCACCGCGGGGCTCAGCCCTGCGGTCGTCGCGGGAATGGCGACGCCGACGTAGAAGCGGGCGGGTCCGGAGGGCGGCGGTTGCGGCGGCGGTTGGGCTGCGCCCGTGGTGCTGCCGCCCCTGCCTCCGTTGCTGCGAGCGACACGTTCGAGCGCCGTCACGGCGCGCGTCGCGGCGGAAGCCACGCTGGGATCGCGGTCAGTCTTCGCGGCGCGCAACGCCTCGAGCACGGAGGTGTCACCGCGGGCCTGGAGCGAGGAAACCGCGGCGGCGCGGACGGCGGGATGATCGTCGCGGAGCGCGCGCTCGAGCGCCGCGGTGATGCTGGCGTCGCCCACGGCAGCCTGCGCGAGCGCGAGCGCAGCCTGCGCGCGAACGCGGAACTGGTCCGACGTCGACATGAGGCGGACGAGATAATCAGCCCGCGCATCGGCGTGCGCGATCGCCGCGTGCCCGACCCCCGCGAGCAGCGCGCAGGCGAGCGCGACGGCCGCCGTCCACCTCGTCAGGCGCCCGCGCGCCGTCGCTCGCTCGGCCTCGCGTGCCTCGCGACGGAACGTCGGAGCGGAGTCGGCGGAGCGCGGCGACGTCTTCTCGGGGCCAGCGAGGTGCTGAGCTGTCTGCTGCCTAGTGCGCTCTGCCGTCATCCGCGTGCGCTCCTTCGACTTCCATACGGCTGCTCTGCTCGACGCTACACTGGTACAGCGTGATTTCGGGGGTCGGCTCTTCGACGGTGGCGTCACCGACTTGTTCAACCGCCGCAGCGCCGCGCCGGAGTATCGCCCCAAGCGGCGAGCCAACGCAACGGACACTGCCTTGCGTATCCGGACGAGGGGCGGCAGCCTGGGTTCCTTGCGTCTCGCGATGACACTCCGGGCCCTGGCTGCAACGGCGGCGTGCGTGCTTTCCGCAGCCTCGATGCCGTCCCTGACGAGCCGCGCGAGCGCGCAGCTCAGCGTGCGCGTCCGCGCGGAGAGCCGCATCGAGCTGCGAACCGAGCGCGAGGCGGGTCGCGTGATCGTGATCGGCGTGCTTCGAGACGATCTCGGGGAGCAACTCGCAGATCGCGAGGTGACTCTGCACGCGCAGTCAACGGATGGTGTGCGCGGGGAGCGGCGCACCGTGCGCACCGACGAGACCGGCCAGCTGCGCGCCGAGTTTGCGCTGCCTGTCGGGGCGTATCGGCTGGGGGCGACGTTCGCGGGAGACGCGGACCACGAGCGAGTCGAGGTCGAGAGAGCGCTCGATCTCGATCGCGCCGATGTGCGACTGCGCGTCAACGTGCCCGCGCATGGGCGGCTGCGACTCGACGTCCCGGAGCATGTGATCGACATCCTCGCTGAGAGCGCTGCGGGGGGCGCGGGACTTCGGGTGGAGCTCGCGGACGAGCTTGGGCGAACGCTCGGCACGGGTACGACGGACCCCGAGGGGCGCCTGCGCTTCGTCGTGCGCTCCGACCAGTTGGGCCCACCTGCGGCAGGGAGGCTCGTGGCCCGCGGGGCCGCCGACGCGCTGCGCGCCGATGCACAGACGGAAGTCCCGGTCGTGAGGGTCTCGCCCACGCGTCTCATCCTTGCGCTCGCCCACTCGCGCGTTCAGGTCGGAGAGCAGCTGCGCGCGCATGGTCGCCTGACCGACCACGCGGGGAGACCGCTGCCACGCGAGGCGGTGGGCCTCTTCGATCGGAGCGAACATCTCGCCACGGTGCTGACCGACGAAAGCGGCGCCTTCGACGTCCGCGTGGAGGCCACCCACGAGGGCGTCCGCGAGCTCGTCGCGCGTTACGACAGCGATGCGCCCTGGCGCGAGTCGAGCGCGTCCACGGTCGTCCGCGTCGAGGTCGCAAGCACGTCGGGCCGGCCGCTCGGCTGGTTGTTCGGGACGATGGGACTGACGGCGCTCGCCTTGCTTTGGCTGGGAAGTCGAGGTCGAAAGCGCCCAGCGCTGGCCCCGCCTCAGGGCCCCACGCCACGCAGCGCCGGCGTCGTAGCGGGGCAGCGGCGTGGGCGAGCCGACCGCGCCGACCTCGGCGGCACCGTGCTCGACGTGCGGGACGACGAACCCGTGGCGGGCGCGCGTGTCTCGCTTTCCCGAGGCGGGGCAGCAGACTCGTTCCGCGCGACCGAAAGTGCTCAGGCTGGCAGCTTCGCGCTCGAGGACCTTCCGCCCGGCGCGTACGAGCTGCGGATCGAGGCGGCGGGCTACTCGCACTGTGCGCACTCGCTCGTCATCCCGCACCGAGGCGAGTGGTCTGCGATTCGGGTCCGCCTCGACAGCCTGCGCGACCGCGCGCTCGACGCGGTCGTGCCCGTGGCAGCCGAATATCTGCCGCAGCGGGCTCTGGAGACGGCGACGCCGAGGGAGGTCCTCGAGCGGGCGCGCGCGCACGGCGCAGTGCCCACCGGGCTCCCTGACCTCACCGCGCGCGCCGAGCGAGCCGCTTATGCTGCGGCCCCGCCAACCGCCACGGACGTCGAAGCCACCGAGCGCGCCCGTGACGCCGTGCTGGAGGCTCTCCAGGCCGCCAAGCCGAAGTCTGACGCTCGCCGTTGACTCGAGCGGGGCCCGCCTGCTTATAGTGCGGCCTCGGTCGGGCGCGCGACGACGCTGCAGGCCGACCGCCGCGCACGCATTGCGCAGTACGCAGCACGAAGGGACCGGGTCACGAGCCGCGATGTTCACCAGCACGACGATCGTCATCGCCATCGTTGTCCTCGCAGTGGTCGTGGGGGCGGTGCTGATGCTGCGCCGCGGGGCCCCGCGCGAGCTGCCCGACGAGACGGACACTCCCAAGCTCGCGGCAAAGGAGAAGCCGCGCACAGAGCTGCCCGAGGGGCGACGCGCGACCGAGGCTGTGCGCGAGGCCGCCGCACCTGCAACCGAAGTGCCGTCGGCGGCGCGCGCGCCTGTCGCGACGCCGACCGCGGCGAAGGCGGAGGCGCCGAGCGCTTCGCCCGTCGCGACGACGTCCGAGCCGGTCACTGCGGCCCCCGAGGTCGCTCCGGTTGCGGCGGCGGCTCCCGCGATCGTGGAGCTCGCGCCGGAGGAAGCGCCCCGTCAAGTGCCGACCAAGGTCGAGCCCGTCGAGAGCCCGGCACCGCGCCCGTCGATGCGTCCTTCTGGCGGCGCGGAAGACGTTGCCGCGCTCAAGAAGGGGCTCGCTTCGACGCGCGGCGGCTTCATCGCGCGCCTGGCGCAGATGCTCTCGCGGAAGAAGGCGATCGACCCTGCCCTGCTCGAGCAGATGGAGGAAGTCCTGCTCACGGCGGACCTCGGTCCGTCGACGACGCAGAAGCTCCTCGACCGGCTGCGCGAGCGCATGAACCGCAACGAACTCGCGAACGAAGATCGCGTGTGGAGCGCCCTGCGCGAGGAGGGGCTCGCGATTCTCGGCGACGCCGGCGGCGGCATCCGCCTGCACAACAAGCCGATGGTCGTCCTGATCGTCGGCGTCAATGGCGTCGGCAAGACGACGACGATCGGCAAGTTGGCGAGCCGCTTCAAGCAGGACGGCAAGAAGGTCGTGCTCGCCGCAGGTGACACGTTCCGCGCCGCGGCCGTGCTGCAGCTCGAGGTCTGGGGGCGTCGCGTCGGCTGTCCAGTGGTCAAGGGGAAGGAGAACGCCGATCCCGGATCGGTGATCTTCGACGCGATCAAGCGCGCCCAAGCGGAAGGCGCGGACATCGTGCTCGCCGACACCGCCGGTCGCCTGCACACGAAGATTCCGCTGATGGACGAGCTGAAGAAGTTGGGTCGCACCGTGGAAAAGGCCCTCGATCGCCCCGCGGACGAGGTGCTGCTCGTCCTCGATGCCACCAACGGGCAGAACGCGATCCAGCAAGCGCAGACGTTCAAGGAGGCGCTGGGGGTCACCGGGATCGTCCTGACGAAGCTCGACGGCACCGCCAAGGGCGGCGTCGTGCTCGGGATCGTCGATCAGCACGGACTTCCGGTGCGATATGTCGGAATTGGCGAGCGCGTGGAGGACCTTCGCGAATTCGATGCGTCCAGCTTCGTGCAGGCCCTTTTCGAAAAGCCGGAAGAAGATGCCAACGCAGCGTGACAGGACCGTTGATCCTGACGGAACCTGCGTGATATAGTCGGCGGCGTTTTCAAGAATAGCGCGCTTTTACTAGTAATTTCGACAAGTTAGATTCTGTGGTCGGGTAGAGCCAGTAGCCGGTATCGCGCCGATGGTGCCGAAGACCGGCGCCGAGTGAAGGGGTAACGATGACGAGGGCTTCGATCGCGCTGCTTGCGGGGTTCGCCACGGTGGGTCTCACGCAGACCATGTTCGTGGGGTCTATCGCTGCGCAGGACATGACGTTCTCCGCCGACGAGGTCGATACTCCCCCTGGAGACGCTGCGACGCCTCCAGCTGAGGGGGATACGCCTCCGGCGGAGGGGGATTCGCTGCTGGGCGACCTCGTTAACCAAGGGACGCAGGCTGCGGACCAGCGAGATGTGGCGCCACGCCGGACGGAGGCCTCCGAGGAGATCTTCGCCATCCAGCAGATCTACGCGCTGCGCAACAGCCGCGTGGAGGTGTCGCCCTCGTGGTCGTTCACGATCAACGACCAGTACGTCAGCCACCAGGCCCCTGGTATCGCGCTGAACTACTGGTTCACGAACGTGCTCGCCGTGGGCCTCAACTTCCTCTGGTATGGCGGGCTCGAGAACGAGTCCGACCTCAACTTCAACGTGCGGCGCTCGACGCGCCTCGCGGTGCCGATCACCGAGTACCAGCTCGGGGCGCACCTGAACTTCACGTACGTGCCGCTGTACGGCAAGTTCGCGATGTTCAACGAGTACATCTTCCAGTGGGACGCGTACCTCGTGGGCGGCGTCGGCATGATGCGCACGCGGCCCGTGCCGGTCATCGACCCGGAGATCCGGCAGTTCGACTTCGGTATGCGCGTCGCGTTCAACGCGGGCATCGGCATCCGAGTCTTCCTCTCGCGCTGGCTCGCCGTCTTCGCCGAGCTCCGCGATTACATGTATCTCGAGAAGCTCGAGTCGCTGAACGTGTCGCTCGGCTCGGGTCGGCAGGACCCGGCGACGTGGATCGCGGACAGCCCCTCGTTCACCAACAACGTGACCGCACACCTCGGATTCACGCTGTTCTTCCCCCCCTCGTTCGAATACAAGCTGCCGCGCTGACGGCCCCGAGGAGCGAACGAACGATGACTATGCGCAACTCGATCCTGTCTCTCTCTCTCGCCGCGGTGCTCGCCGCGTGCTTCTTCGGCCTCGCGCCGATCGCCTCCGCACAAGAAGTGCAGGTCACCGGCCCGCTCGCGGGCGCGCCGGCCGTCCGCCGCCTCCGCATCTATCGCGAAGGGCGCTTCGAGATCACCCCGCAGGCAGCCTTCACGCTGACCGACGAGTACACGCGTACGGTCGGCTTTGGCGCCTCGGCGACCTATCACCTCACCGATTGGCTCGGCGTCGGGGCCTGGGGCTTCTTCGCTCCTGTCCACATCGACACGGGGCTGACCGACCAGATCGCGCAGCTTGGACAGACGGCGGCCTCGAACCGCCTCAGCCTCCCGAGCAACACGGGCTTCCCCGACCAGATCGGGACGATCAACTGGGGCGCCGCGCTCCAGGCGGTCTTCATCCCGCTCCGCGGCAAGCACTCGCTCTTCCAGAAGCTGTTCATCGACGCCGACTTCTTCGTCACGGGTGGCGTGGCGTTCATGGGCATCGAGGAGCGCGGGGAGACGGGCCCAGGGCTCTGCCGGCCCGACGCTGCGGGCGTCGTCGACCAGACGAACTGCCTCGCTAGCCAGTCGGATCGCGCGTCACGCGTCGCCATCACCGGCACCTTCAGCGCCGGCCTCCGCCTGCACGTGAACGAGTGGATGGCGCTCAACCTCGAGTGGCGCGCCCTGCCCTTCTCGTGGAACACCGGCGGCACGGACGAGGACGGTCGCGTCAACCTCAACGGCGACGGCGGCTTCGCGGACGGCCTGATCAACGCCGACGACCGTGCCTTCCACTTCAACCACATGTTCATCGTCGGCTGGTCGTTCTACCTGCCGGTGAAGGCGACGATCAGCGAGTAACCGCCGCCGGTCGCGCAGACACGAACCGCCGCCTCCTCACGGAGCGCGGCGGTTTTCTTTTCCGTCTCTTCGCGCATGGTCGCCCGGCTTCAGGGGCGCGGGCTTACCCGCCCAGCGAGGCTCTCCGGGCCCCGACCAGTGCCGATCGCCGGTGCGCCAGGCCTCCAAGCGCTGCGCCGCCATCTCGTGGGCCAGCGCGGGTCGACGACTCCGCCTGAGCCGCCCTGCGGAAGGGCTGGCGAGGGCAGCGGCTACTTCTTCGTGACGAGGCCCTTGGCGTCGATGGCGAACCCGGGCGGGAGTTGCTTCAGCAGCTTCTCGCGGAGGTCGCCGACGTCCCAGCCGCGCGCCGCGAAGCCCTCGAGGATGCGTGCACGGGTCCGCACGCTGTCCTCCTTGGCGAGCGCCGCGAGGAGCGCGGGCCTCACTGCGTCCGCGCTGCCTTGGGCGTAGATCGCGCCGGCCGCGTAGAAGCGGGCGGTCTCGTTCACGTCCTCGAGGAAGCGGGCGGCCGCCTCGATGATGCGCGGGTCACGTCGTTCCTCGAGGGTCGAGAGCAGCGAGAGCTTGCGCTCGGGATCGCGCTCGTATTCGAGGTGCATGGCCGACAGGGCACCGAGAAGCTCGGCGATGACCTCCTCGGGCTCGAGGAGTCGGTCGAGGATGCGAAGCGGCCAGGCGATCGTCTCGCCGGTGCGAAGCAGTTGCTTCACGGGCTCGATCGCGTTGGGGCCTGCCTCGATGGCGGCCTCGAACGCGGCGTCCTTCTCCTCCTGATCGGTGATGCTCGGGTCGGTCTGAAAGGAGAACCGAACGAGGAGCGCCTCGATGGCCTCGGGCGTCCCCATCTGCGCGAGCGCCTGGATGGAGTCCCACCGATCCGGTGCCTGCGCTCGCTTATTGGCGACGCGCGCGGCGTGCTTGCGTAGCGTCGAGGGTGACGCCGTTCCCTTGCTGCCCGAGCCGCCCTTGAAGAAGTCGAAAAGCCCCATGCGCCTTGTGTGCCCTTTGCTACGGGACCCACGAATGCGGGCCCCCTCGAGGCCCGCGAAGCGCGGGCCCGCCTACCTGATCAGGACGGGACGAAGAACGATCTCCGCACCGCGAGCCTGAACCTGGAACCGGACCATGCGACAGGCGTGCTTCTTCGCCAATGCCTCGGCTTGCCCCTTCATGCGCTGGGCAAACTTGTCCTGGGGAATCGCGAGGTTCTCGCCGGCCGCCTGCTTGGCGGCGACGTACTCCTGGAAGACAG
>CAIUAC010000243.1 GCA_903896985.1 uncultured Sandaracinus sp. | reverse complement strand
TGAACATCCCGGGGCTCTACGTGATCGCGCCGAGCACCGCGCGGGACGCGAAGGGGCTCTTGAAGACGGCGATCCGCGACGACAATCCAGTGGTCTTTCTCGAGGGCGAGACGCTCTACGGGCTCAAGGGCGAGGTGCCCGACGAGGACGCCGACGAGTGCATCCCGCTCGGCAAAGCGCGCATCGCGCGCGAGGGCACCGACGTCACGATCGTCAGCTGGGGGCGCCCGCTCTACACGGTGCTCGAGGCGGCGGCGGCGCTCGAGAAGCGCGGCATCTCGTGCGAGGTCGTCGACCCGCGCACGCTGCGTCCGCTCGATGGCGCGTCGATCGTCGAGAGCGTCAAGAAGACGAACCGCTGCGTCGTGGTGCACGAGCACTGGGAGCACGGCGGCACGGGCGCGCAGATCGTGGACATCGTGCAGCGCGAGGCGTTCGATTGGCTCGATGCGCCGGTGCTGCGCGTGCACAACCAAGACGTGCCGATGCCGTACGCTGCGAACCTCGAGAACCTGGTGCTGCCGACCGTCGACCGTGTGGTCGCGGCGGTCGAGCGCGTCACCTACCAGCGCTGAGCGAGGACGAGCATGGCGAAGATCATCGGGCTCCCGAAGCTCTCTCCGACGATGGACGAGGGCGTGCTCGTGCGCTGGGCGAAGAAGGTCGGCGACGCCGTCGAGGTCGACGACGTGCTCGCCGAGGTCGAGACGGACAAGGCGACGATGGAGTTCCGCTCCTTCGACAAGGGCTACGTGCTCGCGCTCTTCGTCGCGGAGGGCGACGCGCTCAAGCCCGACGCGCCGGCCCTGATCCTCGGCGCGGAGGGCGAGGACGTGAGCGCGCTCGTCGCGCGCGTGAAGGGTCGGTCGGGCGAGACGGCGAGCGCGCCGGCGACCGTGAGCGCGAGTGTGAGCGGCGGTACGACCGGGGGTATGACCGCGAGCGCGACTGCGAGCGCGACCTCGAGCGCGAGTGCGGCCGCGAGCCCGCCGGCGTCAGCGCAGGCGACTGAGCCGCCGCGCGTGACGGGGCGCGTGATGGCGTCGCCGGTCGTGCGCAAGCTCGCGCGGGAGCACGCGCTCGACCTCAGCGGCCTGCAGGGGAGCGGGCCGTATGGGCGGATCATCAAGCGCGACGTCGAGGCGCACCTCGCCGGGGAGGTCATGCTCCCTCCGGCGCTGCCTCCGGCCGTCTCGGCTCATGCGCCGGGAGAGGGCGCGTTCGGGCGACCCGCGCCGCGCGTCGAGAGGCTCTCGCAGATGCGCAAGGCGATCGCGCGGCGGCTGACGGAGTCGAAGCAGACCGTCCCGCACTTCTATCTGACGATCGACGTCGACGCCGCGCCGCTGCTCGAGGCGCGCGCGCAGATGGTCGCGTCGCTCGCGTCGCAGCAGGAGAAGGTCAGCGTCAACGACCTCTTGATCAAGGCGTGCGCGGTCGCGCTGCGGCTCGTGCCGGAGTGCAACGCGAGCTTCATGGGCGACGCGATTCACTACCATCAGCGCGTCGACATCTCCGTCGCCGTCGCGGTCGCGGAGGGGCTCGTCACGCCGGTCGTGCGCGACGCGGATCGCAAGGGCGTGCTCGCGATCGCGCGGGAGGTGCGCGAGCTCGCGGCGCGCGCGAAGGAGAAGAAGCTGCGGCCCGAGGAGATGAGCGACGGCACGTTCAGCATCTCGAACCTCGGGATGTTCGACGTCGAGAGCTTCAGCGCGGTGATCAACCCGCCTGAGGGCGCGATCCTCGCGGTCGGCGCGGTGCGCGATGAGCCCGTCGTGAAGGACGGGCAGCTCGTCGCGGGCAAGCGCCTGCGGCTGACGCTCTCGTGCGATCACCGGGTCGTCGATGGCGCGGTCGGCGCGCGCTGGCTGCAAGCGCTGGGCGGCGTGCTCGAGCGGCTCGAGGCGAACCCGGCCGTGACGCTCGTCGTGCTGCAGGGCGCGCGCGGCGAGCTCTTCTCGGCGGGCTCCGACACGCGCGCGCTCGCGGAGAT
>CAIUAC010000242.1 GCA_903896985.1 uncultured Sandaracinus sp. | reverse complement strand
CGTGCGCTGACGCGCCCAATGCGGTCGTGCGCTGACGCGCCCAATGCGGTCGTGCGCTGACGCGCCCAATGCGGTCGTGCGCTGACGCGGGCAGCGGCGTACCTTGCGCGGCGCATGGGCTGTCTCGACGACAAGGTGGCGGTGGTGACCGGCGGCGGTCGCGGGATCGGGCGGGCGACGGCGCTGCGCTTCGCGGCCGAGGGCGCGCGCGTGCTCGTCTGCGACACGGGGACCTCGCTCAGCGGCGAGGGCGCCGACCCGGACGTCGCCGAGGGCGTGGTCCGCGAGATCGTAGCGGCGGGCGGGGTCGCCAAGGCGACGACCGAGAGCGTCTCGGCGCCGGGCGGCGCAGCGCGCGTCGTGCAGGCGGCGCTCGACGCGTTCGGGCGCCTCGACGCGGTCGTCGGCAGCGCGGGCATCCTGCGCGAGGGCGTGCTGCTCAAACTCGACGACGCCGACCTCGACGCGCTGATCGACCTGCACCTGCGCGGCGCCTTCGCCCTGACGCGCGCCGCGGCGCGCGCGATGGTCGACGCCGGGCGCGGCGGCGCGATCGTGCAGCTGACCGGACCGACGGCGTTCTTCGGCAGCCTGCGGCAGTCGGGCGTCAGCGCCGTCAGCGCGGCGGTCGTCGGCATGGTGCGCTCGGCGGCGGTCGAGCTGCGCCGCCACAACGTGCGCCTCAACGCGATCGCCCCGACGGCCCACACGCGGGCGACCGCCGACCTGCCGATGTTCCAGGGCATCCGCGAGGACTCGATGTCCCCGGAGCACGTCGCGCCCGTCGCCGCGTTCCTCTGCTCCGACCTCGCCTCCGACGTGCACGGCGAGGTCCTCGGCGTCGCCGGGGCGCGCGTCTATGCCTACCGAGTGCGGGAGACGACCGGCGCCTTCGCCCAGAACGGCCGCCCGTTCACGCCCGACGAGCTCAAGGCGTCGTTCCGCGACATCACCCGCGCGACCTAGCCGTTCGCAGGCTCGTCCTTCGCCGCCTAGCTCTTCAGCGCAGCGCAGCCCGACTCAACGCAGCCTGACTCAACGCAGCCCGGCGCGACGCGGCCCTCCCCGGCGCGATCGCCGGGGGCGCGCTCAGCCCATCAGGTCGATGATGATCACGCCGCGCTCGCCGCCGGCCGCGTCGTCCTCGACGCCGGTGCGCCGCGGCGCGTCATACATCGGGATGGGCAGCTCGAGCACGGCGCGGTTGTCCCGGCGTCGCTCGTCTTCCTCGCGCTGTCGAATCTGTTCGATGATGAAGGGGGGCAGCATGGCGTCCACTCCTGTTTCGGCGACTGACCGACGGGTCACCCGCGCTCTGCACTCCTGACGAACCCTGACTGCCTCGACTGACCGAATATCACTCGTCACTACTATCGGACGGAGCCGACGAATCCCTGACTCCCTCAGACATCTCACCGGCCGGGCCTCCAACATCTATAGCAATCGAAATGCCAGTGACAAGACCTGCGCTCGAACGTGCCGTGTCATTGGTGCGACGTTCGAGAGAGTCAGACGATTCAGCGAGACGGATCTTGGCGGAGTCGTCGTCCCGGGGTCCAGCAAACGGCAGCGCCTGCTATCCTCGCGCTGGGTTTTCCAAGTGCGCTCGCAGGATCCACGTCGATGAACCGCGTCGCGCTCGCGACCTTGGCCGCGCTCGCGGTGTGGTTCGGCGTGTCCGCGGGGCGGGCGCGCGCTGACACGGACTACGATCCGGCGAGCGACTCTTGGAACGGACTCTCGCAACTCGTGCAGGCCGCCCGCGACACAGGTGTCAGGGTCGAGACGCCGCGCCGCCTCGACGTCGGCACTCTGAACGCGCGCGATGCGCTGCTGATCGTGTACCCGACGACGCCGCTCCCCATCGAGGGACTGAGCGGCTTCCTGAAGGTCGGCGGGCGCATCGCCCTCGCGGATGACTACGGCACCGGCGCCGCGCTCCTCGCCGCCTATCAGATCACGCGCCGCGCCCCCAACGCCGCGACGAGCCTGCGCCTGCGCGGCAACGACGCGCTCCTCGTCGCCCGCCCCGAGGGCGCGCACCCGCTGACCGAGGGCGTCGGGGCGCTCGTGACGAACCACCCGCAGCAGGTCTTTCACCGGGACCTCGACCCGCTCTTCTCGTTCGACCGCACCGGCAGCGCGCTCGTGCTCGCGGGCGCCGTCGGGCAGGGGCGCCTCGTCACGCTCGGGGACCCGAGCACGCTGATCAACAACATGCTGCAGTTCCGCGGCAACCGACGCTTCGCCACGAACCTCGTCCGCTACCTCGCGAGCGGGCGCGACGGGCGGCTGATCCTCATCACGGGCGCGACGCCGATCGTCGGGCGCTTCGGCGAGCCGGGCGCGGACCGACCGCTCCACGACCTGCGCGCGGCGCTCGAGAAGCTCGCGCAGGCGAAGCTCCCGCCCATCGCGGTGCAGCTCGCGGCGATCATGCTCAGCGCGATCTTGCTCGTCGTCGCGGTGACCGCGCTGCCGCGGCGCACGCCCTACGACGGGCGCGGGATGTTCGCGCGCCCGGCGCACGCGGGCGGGCTGGTCGGGCGCATCGACTACTTCCGCGACGGCAAGGGGGACTTCCTCCAGCCGGCGATGGTCTACAAGTTCGAGCTCGAGGGGGAGATCGTGCGGCGCCTGGGGCTGACGGGGACGACCGTGCTGCGCGATGTGCTCTCGGGGCTCCGCGCGGGCGGCGTGCCCGAGGCGCAGGTGACCGTCGCGCGCGGGCTCTTGGTCGAGCTCGACGATCTCCATCAGCGGCAAGACAGACCCCCGGGCCCTCCGCGCGTGACGGCGGCGAGGTTCGGGGACATGGTGCGGCGCGGTGAGGCGCTGCTCGCGCGGCTCGAGGACAGGACGGTTCAGGCCCGATGATCGAACACGCAATGAGCGAAGACGTGCTCGCGCGCGTCGCCCAGCGGGCCGCGCAGGTGATCGAAGAGGTGCAGCGCGTCTACGTCGGGCCCCGCGAGGTGCCCGAGATGCTGCTCGTGACGCTGCTCGCCCGCGGGCACGCGCTGCTCGAGGGCGTGCCCGGCGTCGCCAAGACGACGCTGTGCAAGGCGTTCGCCTCGACGCTCGGCTGCTCGTTCAAGCGCATCCAGTTCACGCCGGATCTGCTGCCCGCCGACATCACGGGCACGTACGTGCTCTCGCCGCGCGAGGGGACGTTCCAGCTGCGCGAGGGCCCGGTCTTCGCGAACGTCGTGCTCAGCGACGAGATCAACCGCGCGCCCGCCAAGACGCAGAGCGCGCTGCTCGAGGCGATGCAGGAGCAGCAGACGACGATCGAGGGGGATACGCGCGCGCTCCCCTCGCCGTTCATCGTGCTCGCGACGCAGAACCCCGTGGAGCAGGCGGGGACGTACCCGCTGCCCGAGGCGCAGATCGACCGCTTCCTCGTGCGCCTCGTGCTCGGCTACCCGACGCCGCGCGACGAGAAGGGCATCCTGCGCCGCTTCACCGAGCCTGTGCCGACGCTGCGGCAGATCCTCTCGCCCGACGAGATCCTCGCGATGCAGGCGCTCGTCGCGACGGTGCACGTCGAAGAGGATCTGCTCGACTACGTCGTGCGGCTCTCGACCTTCACGCGGCAGCACGCGCGCCTCTACCTCGGCGCGTCGCCGCGCGCGTCCCTCGCGCTCGTGCAGGCGTCGCGGGCGCGGGCGCTGACCGCCGGGCGCGGCTACGTGCTCCCCGACGACGTGAAGGCGCTCGCGGTGCCGGTGCTCGCCCATCGCCTCGTGCTGACGCCCGAGGCCGAGATGGAGGGCACGCAGCGCGAGGCGATCGTCAAGCAAGCGCTCGAGCAGGTCGCGTTCCGGCGCGAGGCTCGGTAGCGCGATGCTGCCGATGCCGACCCGCGCGGCCCTCGCCGCGTTCCTCGGCTGCGCGCTCGTGCTCGGCGTCGGGCTCTTCTCGTCGACGGCGGCGGTCGCGTCCCTCGCGGGCGCAGGCTTCGCGGGCCTCGCCCTCGCGCTCGCCGCGACGATGCCGCTCGGGCGGCGCGTGCGCGGTGAGCGCCTCGAGTTCGCGTGGTGGCTCGGGCACGGCGAGCCGGGCGCGTCGGGCGGCG
>CAIUAC010000241.1 GCA_903896985.1 uncultured Sandaracinus sp. | reverse complement strand
CGACGTCCTCCCGTGCCTCTGGCGGAAGCATAGCAGCGACCTTGCGCGCGGTGGCGAGGTCGGGGTTGTGGGTACGAATCAGGTAGCCGACGAGCTCGACAAACGCGTGCCCATCCTGGCGGTGCGCGGCCACGAGCAGGTCGTAGAGCCGCTTTGCGTACGCCATCAAGTCGTTGGCGCTCCGCGCGTCCCGTAGCACCGTCGCCCCGTGCTCAGGCTTGCCGAGGATCGCCTCGGTCCGCGTGTCATGCGGCGTCGTCGACATCGGGCGCCCTGTGCATGGGCGCGGCTTGGGGCGGGGAGCGGCGGGAGCTGCGCGCCCCTCCCCTGAGGCCGCCCTACTCGCCTGAGCCGTGCGCTCCGGGCCCGTCGCCGCCCGCTCGCATTTCCCGCTGGGCGAGCGCCATGTCGCTCTCCATCATGATCTGCACGAGCTCCGCGAAGGTCGTGCGTGGCTTCCAGCCGAGCACGTTCGCCGCCTTGCTCGCGTCCCCGAGCAGGTAGTCCACCTCCGTCGGGCGGTAGTACTTCGGGTCCACCTCGACGAAGTCGCGGTAGTCGAGGCCGACGTGCCCGAAGGCCCGCTCGCACAGGTCCCGCACGCTGTGCGCTGCGCCCGTCGCGATGACGTAGTCGTCGGGCTGCGGCTGCTGCAGCATGGTCCACATCGCCTCGACGTAGTCCTTCGCGTAGCCCCAGTCGCGCTTCGCCTCCAGGTTGCCGAGGAACAGCTTCTTCTGCAGGCCGAGCTTGATGCGCGAGGCCGCGCGCGTGATCTTGCGCGTGACGAACGTCTCGCCGCGGCGTGGAGACTCGTGGTTGAACAGGATCCCGTTCGACACGTGCATCCCGTACGACTCGCGGTAGTTCACCGAGATCCAGAACGAGTACACCTTCGCGCAGCCGTACGGGCTCCGCGGGTGGAACCTCGTCTCCTCGCTCTGCGGCGGCAGCGACGAGCCGAACATCTCCGACGACGACGCCTGGTAGATGCGCGTGCCCTCGAGCCCCGTGTCACGCACCGCCTCGAGCAGCCGCACCGTCCCGAGCCCCGTCACCTCGCCGGTGTACTCCGGCACGTCGAACGACACGCGCACATGGCTCTGCGCGCCGAGGTTGTAGATCTCGTCGGGCCGCACCTTCCGCAAGATCGTGTTCAGCGACGAGGCGTCGTTGAGGTCGCCGAAGTGCAAGAAGAGCCGCGTCCCGGGCAGGTGCGGGTCGCGGTAGATGTGGTCCACGCGCTCGGTGTTGAACGTCGAGGCGCGACGCATCACCCCGTGCACCTCGTAGCCCTTCTGCAGCAGCAGCTCCGCGAGGTAGCTGCCGTCCTGGCCGGTGATGCCGGTGATGAGTGCTTTCTTCACGGAACGTGCTCCTCGAGGGCAGAGTGCAGCATAGTCGAGCGACCTGCGGGGTATCTGAGCCCTTCGGAGGCATCTACCGCAAGAAAGACGGACGATGGATAGCAACAGCCGCATCTACGTAGCCGGCCACCGCGGGCTGGTCGGCAGCGCCATCGTGCGTCGCCTCGTCTCCGCGGGCTTCGACGACCTCATCACGCGCAGCCGCGCAGAGTGCGACCTCGAGAACGCCGACGCGGTGTCCAGGCTCTTCCGCGAAGAGGCGCCTGAGTACGTCTTCATGGCCGCGGCGAAGGTCGGCGGCATCCTCGCCAACGCGACGCGCCCCGTGGACTTCCTCCGCTCGAACCTGCTCATGCAGACGCACCTCATCGACGCGAGCCACGCAGCGGGCGTGAAGAAGCTGCTCTTCCTCGGCAGCTCCTGCATCTACCCGAAGCTCGCACCCCAGCCGATCACCGAGGACGCCCTCCTCACCGGTCCGCTCGAGCCGACCAACGAGTGGTACGCCATCGCCAAGATCGCCGGCATCAAGCTCTGCCAGGCCTACCGCGCGCAGTACGGCTTCCGCGCCATCTCGCTGATGCCCACCAACCTCTACGGCCCGGGCGACAACTTCGACCTCGACGCCTCCCACGTGCTGCCCGCGCTGCTCCGCAAGCTCCACGAGGCGAAGCTGAGCGGCGCGCGCGAGGTCGTGATGTGGGGCACCGGCACGCCGCGCCGCGAGTTCCTCCACGTCGACGACCTCGCCGACGCCTGCGTGCACTTGATGCAGCACTACGACTCCCCCGACATCGTCAACGTCGGCACCGGCGAGGACATCACCATCCGCGACCTCGCGGAGCTAGTGAAGACGGTCGTCGGCTTCGAGGGCACCATCGTCCACGACCT
>CAIUAC010000240.1 GCA_903896985.1 uncultured Sandaracinus sp. | reverse complement strand
AGGTCGACCGCTTCCTGCCGCTCCCCGCGCGCAGCACCTCGGTGCTCGGCGCGAGCGCGCCCGCCGCGTTCGTTCCGCCGACCTCCGCCACAGCGAGCCACGCGCCCGCGCGCTGACGCGTCGACTAGGTGGGCGGCAGCGTCTCGACGCGCAGCCGCCCGCCCTCGCCGAGATCGTCCATCACCTGGCGCCAGCCGCGCTCGGCGACCGTTCCCACGCGTGCGAACGCTTCGGCGAAGCGCTTGCGCTGCAGGTCAGAGACCTTGCGCTCGAACTTCGCGCCCGCCGGCGTGAGCACGAGCGACTTACGGCGTCGGCTGTCGGCGGACGCCTCGGCGGACACGAGCCCGTCCTCGACGAGCCGACGCAGCGGGCTCGAGATCGCCTGCTTGGTCACGTCGAGCAAGGCGAGCAAGTCGCCGACGGAGAGCCCTGGATTGCGGCCGACCACGAACAGGATGCGATGGTGCACGCGCCCGTAATTACGGGTCGCGAGCAGGCGATCCGGCCCAGCGACGACGCGCCGGAAGCCGAAGTGCAACAGCTCCATCGCCTCATCGAGGGGATCGAACACGAGCGCCGCAGGCGGGGCGCTCGCGCGGCGCGGGCGAGCGGTCACGGCACGTCGTGCGTCCAGCCGAAGCGGTCGGGCGTCTCGAGGCGCTGAATCGCGACGATCTCGTCGTGCAGCAGGCGCGCGAACTCGCCGGGCTGCCCGTCGCCGATCTGCAGGTCGCCGTCCGCGAAGCCGAGGGCGCCGACGGGCGAGACGACCGCCGCAGTGCCCGTGCCGAACACCTCACGGAGCGTGCCCGCCGCGTGCGCCGCGCGAATCTCGTCGATCGTGATGCGCCGCTCCGTCATCGTCACGCCGCGCTCACGGAGGAGCGCGATGATGCTCTCGCGCGTGACGCCCGGCAGGATCGTGCCCTCGAGCGGCGGCGTGATCACCTCATCACCGATGCGCACGAAGAAGTTCATCGTGCCGACCTCTTCGACGTAGCGGCGCTCGACGGCGTCGAGCCAGAGCACCTGCGCGTAGCCCTTCTTCTTCGCGAACTCGGCGGCCTGCAGGCTCGCCGCGTAGTTCGCGCCGGTCTTCGCCTCGCCGAGCCCGCCCGGCGCCGCGCGGACCTGAGTCTGCTCGACCCAGATGCGGACCGGGCCGAAGCCCTCCGCGTAGTACGCGTCGACCGGGCCGACGATGACGAAGAACGTGTACGCCTGCGCGGGGCGCACGCCGAGGAAGCCCTCCGTCGCGATCATGGTCGGGCGGATGTAGAGCGACGCCCCGGGCGCCGTCGGCACCCACGCCTCCTCGATGCGCACGAGCTTGTCGACGGCCGCGATGAACTGCTCCGGCGGGACGGGCGGCATGCAGATGCGCTCGGCGCTGCGGTAGAAGCGCGCCGCGTGTCGCTCCGGGCGGAACGTGCGCAGCTTGCCGTCTGCGCCGCGGAACGCCTTGAGCCCCTCGAAGATCGACTGCGCGTAGTGCAGCACCGCCGCCGAGGGCTCGAGCGAGAGCTGCGACCACGGGACGATGCGCGGCGCGTGCCACTTCTGCCCGCCCTCGCCGCCCCAATCCATCTGGAAGATGTGGTCGGTGAAGACCCTGCCGAAGCCGAGCTTGCCGGGCGGACAGCCGCGAGGCGAAGGCACGAGCTTCACGTCGACGGAAAGCGAGGCGTCGGCGGTCTCGACGCGAGGCGCGCTGCGGCGGCTCGAGTCGGCGGGACCATCGTGGCGAGAGGTCGTGGCTTCGGTCTGCATGGGGCCTCCTCGTCCGTTGGTCCTGCGTGGCGGGAGCCCGCACGAAAGGACAACGTCGTTGACGCGTTTTGGCGTGCGCGGCGCAATGGGTCAAGACCCTTGACACGTTGACGCGGCGCGTTGCGTCGGCGGCGGGACGCGTTGCCGCAGGCAGCCCTCCATCATTTCGACGGGTTGCGGCGTTTGGACGGGCGTTCCATAGACTGCAGGTGCTGCGTCTGCGGGCCACTGCCAAGATCGCGCTGACCGCCCTCCTCGTGGTGGTCGTCGCGCTCGGCATTCTCGGCTCGGAGCGCTTCGCGTCGGCGTGTATGCGGCTGTCGCTCGTGGACGCGCCGTGTTGCGCGGCGATGCGCGCGCACCTGCGCTTGCAGGGCGAGGACAGCTGCTGTCACGGTGGGCGCCTCGACGCGGCCCGCGCGGCGGACACCGAGGCGGCGCGCACCGAGGTCCCCCTCGCGTCGTGGATCACGCAGCCCGCGTGGCCGATGGACCTGCTCCTCGGGTCGAGCGACCAGCCGCAGCGCGGCGTGACGCTCGACAGAGCGCGTCCACCGCCACTCGCGCACCACCTCGCCTTCACGCTCCTCCGCTGCTGAGCGCCCTCGCGCTGCCGCCCTGATGGGCCGCGGTGCGTCTTGCTCAGCAATCGAGCCGCCGCTCTACGAGCGCGCGGCGCGGAGGACGTCT
>CAIUAC010000239.1 GCA_903896985.1 uncultured Sandaracinus sp. | reverse complement strand
CGCCGCCGTCGTCGCAAGCCTCGACGCCCGCGCGCACGCCGTCGCCGCAGGTCGTCACACACACGCTCGGAGCGCCCGAGCAGGTGAAGCCCGGCTCGAGCGTGCACGTCGCAGAGCAGCCGTTGCCCGCCGCCGTGCCGCGGTCGTCGCACGCCTCGGCGCCCGCGACCACTCCGTCGCCGCACGTCGTCACGCACACGCTCGGGCTGCCCGTGCAGGCGAAGCCAGCCTCGAGCGCGCACGTCGCCGAGCAGCCGTCGCCCGCCGCCGTGTTGCCGTCGTCGCAGGCCTCGCCCGTCGCGAGCACGCCGTCGCCGCACACGTCGATGCCGCCGTCCGGGTCGCCACCAGCATCGCCCGCACCGAGGTCGACCGTGCCGCCGTCCCGACGACCGCCGTCGCTGGAGCCGCTGTCGACGTCCGCGAGGTCCATGGACTCGCCGGCGTCGAGGGGGGCGGGCAGCGTGTCGTCGCCGCCACAGCCCGCGAAGGAAAGAGCCGCCGCGACGAGCGCGGCGAAGACGAAGGACTGCTTTTGCATCAGGGGTTCCCGCGCTGAGACCGGCTACGCGACTCAGAAAGTACGCCTCACCCACGCTGGGAGAGTGGCGGGCTACCCCCTGGGGCCGCTCAGCCGACCGTCAAGGAACCAGGCCGTCGCGCAGGTCGCTGCGGCGGCCCGTCGGCCACGGCAGGCACGCGGTGCCGGAGCCCGGGACGGTGTAGACGAGCACCTGCGGCATCCCATCCGCGCCGCCCTTGAGCGCGACGACGACCTCGAGCGCGCCGTCGCCGTCGACGTCCGTGACGGTCGGCACGCTCATCGCGCCGCGCCCGGGGAGCGCGACGCGGTGTAGCTCGCTGCCGTTCGCCGCGAGGATGAACAGGTTGGAGACGCCATCGTCCGGCGAATACGACGCGAACACGACCTCCGGCGAGCCATCTCCGCTGAGGTCCGCGACGGCGACGCCCGTCGTCAGCACGCGGTCGCTCGTCGTGTACGTCGTCTGCCAGAGCTCGTGCGCGCGCGCGTCCACGCAGTGGATCCGCCCATCGAAGCCCGCGAACACCAGCTCCGGTCCGGCGCTGTCGGGGAAGAGGTCCGCGATGGACACCTGATTGGTCGCCGCGACGACGTTCACGCCGTCGTAGTCCCACAGCCCCGCGAGGTAGTTCGGCGCGTGAAACGGCGCCTCCCAGCCCGCGAGGCGCGTGCCGTCGGGGTGCAGCGCCCAGAGCCCGACGCCCTGCAGGCGGTTGGTCTGCGCGGCGTTCTGCACGCTGCCGAGCACGACGAGGTCGCGCAGTCCGTCGCCGTCGAGGTCCGCGATGGCGGGCGCGCTGTTGGTGAAGTGCGCCTGGAGCGCGGTGTCCTCGTTCGGCGCCCAGCCCTGCTTCGCCTCGTCGTAGTCGTGCAGGAAGCGCACGCCGTTGAACTTCGTGCGCCCCGCGAAGAACGGCGCGCAGTCGAACGCGCGCCCGGTGCCGTCGTGCAAAGACAAGTACGCGTTGTCCTGCGTCGCGAAGACCTCCGCCCGCGCGTCGCCCGTGATATCCCCGAGCGCGACGTTCTGGTCGTAGCCGCCCGTCTGATAGCAGGCGTCGTCGCAGCCCGACGCGCCCGTCGTGTTGGGCGGGAAGCCCGGCAGGATCGTGCCGTTGTCCTTCACGGCGATCAGGAGGTCGCGCTGCCCGCTGCCCTCGACGGGGTTCGTCGTCACGGCGACCAGCTCGAGGCGACCGTCGCCGTCGAGGTCCCCCGCGGCGAGCGAGCGCAGCTCGTCGTTCCACGCGAACGGCCAGCCCGGGAGCTCCGTCAGGTCCGCGCCGAGCACGTGGAGGTTCCCGCGCTCGGCGAAGGCGAGCTCCAGGCCCGCGTGCTCCGGGATCAAGTCGGCCACGATCGGCGACGACCAGATGCGCCCGTCGACGTCGAAGCTCGCGACGAGCGTGCCGTCGAGCTTCCACGCGTTCACGCGCCCGCTGCGCGCGGCGACGATCTCCTTCACGCCGTCGCCGTCGACGTCGAGCGCGACGGGCGAGGCGAGCCAGCCCTCGTGCCAGCGGTCCGAAAGCGTCGCGCGCAGCACGGGCGCGGCGACGGTCGCGCTGCCTCCGCCGGGCGACGGCTCGCACGCGGCCGACGGCGGCGGCGGGAGCGCGGCGTCGACGGGCGGGCCGAAGTCGGGCGGCGGGCGGCCCATATCCGGCGCCGCGCTGCTGTCGTCTCCGCACGCGGCGAGCGACGCGGCGAACACGAGAGAAGCGAGTATTCGGGAGGAACGGCGCGCGAGGGACATACGGCATCCTAGCGCGAGGGCGCGTCGTGTTAGTCGCCCCCTCCCCCAAGGGGCTAAAGTGCGGTCCCGCGATGACGAGCCTGGACCTCGACGCCATCTGCGTACCCGCGCCGCTCGCGGGGTTGCGCCGCTACGCGCTCGACGGCGCGCTCTTGCTGTTCGACCCGCGCACCGGGCTGACCGCGGTGTGCGACGGCGAGGAGACCGCGCACCTGCGGCTGCGCGTGCCGCGCGTCGTGCAGTTCGGCATCACGAACGCGTGCAACCTCGCGTGCTCGTTCTGCTCGCGCGATGAGCGCGCAGGCAGCGAGTGGACGGTCGAGTCGGCGCTCGCGCTGCTCCGCGCGCTCGACGCGGCGGGCACGCTGGAGGTCGCCTTCGGCGGCGGTGAGCCGCTCGCGTTCGCCGGCTTCGCGCGCCTCGTCGAGCGCCTCGCGGCGGAGACTCGCCTCGCCGTCTCGCTGACGACGAACGGCACGCTGCTCGACGACGCGCTCGCGGCGAGGCTCGCGCCGCACCTCGGGCAGGTGCGCGTCTCGGCGCACGACGGCGTGGATCTCGCGCGCACCGTCGACACGCTGCAAAGGCACCACGCGCGCTTCGGCGTGAACTACCTGCTCACGCCGGAGCGCCTCGCCTCGCTCGAGGCGCGCGTGCTCGAGTGGGTCGCGCGCGGCGTGCGCGACGTGCTGCTGCTCGCGTACAACGGGCGTGACCGCGCGCTGCACCTCTCGCCCGATGACGCGCAGCGCCTCGGCGAGCGCGTGGCGGTGCTGGCGCGCGCGCTCGAGGGACGCGCGACGCTCAAGCTCGACATCTGCTGGGGCGAGCGCCTCGAGGCGGCGCCGAGGCTCTTCGGTCAGACGCCGTGCGCGGCGGGGCGCGAGTTCATCAGCGTCTCGAGCGAGCGGCGCGTGTCGCCGTGCTCATTTCATCAGCACTCGCAGCCGTTCGTCGACGCGGCGGACTTGCTCTCGCTCCTCGCGCGAGAGCGCGAGTCGTTCGCGGCGCCCTCACGCGAGCCGGGCTGCGCGCGCGCCGTCGGCTACGGACTCTCGACGCTCGACACGACCCTCTCGCTCCTCTGAGAATCCCCATGCGCATCCGCCTCTTTCGAGCGTTCGCGAGCAACAACAGCGGCAGCTACACGATCGTCGGCACCTTCGAGTCCGACGAGGCGGCGCGCGACGTCGCGGAGCTACTGAAGGTGGTGTGCGCCGAGCACGCGGAGTGGCACGCCCGCGACGACCTCAGCGTCGAGGCGCCGCTCACGCGGTTCGCGCGCGCGCACGCGCTGCACGACGAGAAGGCGGGGCTCGACGACGACTGGCCGCAGCACGGCCCCCCGCCGACGGTCTCCGCGCTCGGCTTTCAGGTGCTCGTACACGCGCCCTACACGATCACGCTGCCGCGCCTCTTCGGCGAGTTCTTCTACGCGCGCGGCGGCCGCGTGGACGGCGAGCACAACCACGCGCACGAGCGCCTCATCACGCACCTCCACTGCCTGCTCGCGTGGGACGCCGAGCGGCGGAAGGAGCGCGTCGAGGCGTGCCTCGCGGACGTGCTCTCGATGCTGCGGCCGCTCATCGAGCCGGCAGAGCACGACGACAGGCCCGCGGTGGCGCCCGCGGTGCACACGGGGATGTGGGAGCAGAAGACGATCTCGGTCGTCTTCACGGACCTCGTCGAGGGCGTCGAGGCGGTGCGCGCGGTGACCGAGCGGCACGGGATGTCGCTGCACCTCGCGCTCGAGCGCTGCCCTTGGGACACGGTCGATCCGCTCGCGCTGCTCCGCTCGAGCGCGCGGCCCGTCGGTCGCGCGAAGCTCATCTTGTGGGCAGTCTGCGAGGATCGCGTGCGCGCGCTGAAGGCCGTGCGCGAGGTGCTCGGCTTCGGCCTCGAGGAGGCGAAGCAGGCGCTCACGGACCTGCCGCGCGAGCTGCTCGTGAACGTGGACGTCGGCTACGCGGAGCGCGGCGCCGAGACGCTGCGCGCGGCGGGCTGCGACGCTGAGGCGGTGCTGCCCGCGCCTGACCGGCGGTGACGCGCGGCGCGACCGGCGGTAACGCGCGGCGCGGGTCCGCGCTACGTTGCCGCACCGCCGAGCCCGCATGAGCACCGAGCAACCCAAGAACCCGCTGCACGGCGTCACGCTCGAGCAGATCGTGACGGCGCTCGTCGAGCACTACGGCTGGCCCGAGCTCGGTCAGCAGGTGGACATCCGCTGCTTTCAGTCCGACCCGAGCGTCGCGTCGAGCCTGAAGTTTCTGCGCCGCACGCCATGGGCGCGCGCGAAGGTCGAGAGCCTCTACGGCTTCATGCTGCGCGAGCGGGCGAGGGCAGAGCGCGCCGCGCGCTGAACCGTTCGGCGCAGCGGGCGCGGGCGCGCAGGACGGGCGCGGAGGGCGCCGACGCGGTGCTACCGTCCCGCCCGATGTCTCACTCGACGCGCCCGTATCTCTTCTATTCGGCGACTCGCGCGCTCTGCGGCGAGTGCCTCCGCATCGTCGACGCCAAAGAGCAGCTCGAGGACGGCAAGGTCTATCTGTGGAAGCGCTGCCCGCGCCACGGCGTGCAGCGCGTGCTGCTCTCGGACGACGTCGACTACTACCGCCTCGGCCGCGAGAAGTTCTTGAAAGTGCCCGAGCAGGTGCAGCGCGCCAACACCGGCGTCGTGCACGGCTGCCCTTACGACTGCGGCATCTGCCCCGATCACGAGCAGCACGGCTGCGTGTCGATCCTCGAGGTGACGGATCACTGCAACCTGCGCTGCCCGACCTGCTACGCGAGCAGCGGGCCCGAGCGCACCACGCACCGCCCGCTCGCGCAGCTCGAGCGGATGCTCGACCTGATCGTCGCCAACGAGGGCGAGGTCGATGTGCTGCAGGTCTCCGGCGGCGAGCCGACGACGCACCCGGAGCTCTTCGCGATCCTCGACGCGTGCCGCGCGCGCCCCGTGCGGCACCTGATGCTCAACACCAACGGCGTGCGCCTCGCGACCGAGGACGGCTTCGCAGAGCGCCTCGCGGCGTACGCGCCGCGCTTCGAGGTGTATCTGCAGTTCGACTCCCTCGAGCGGGACGCGCTGATGCACCTGCGCGGCGCGGATCTGCGCGCGGTGCACGAGCAGGCGCTCGCGCGGCTCGACGCGCTCAACCTCTCGACGACGCTCGTGATGACGGTCAAGCGCGGGGTCAACGACGACGAGATCGGCGCCGTGCTCCGCGAGGCCGCGCGGCACCGCTGCGTGCGCGGCGTGACGCTGCAGCCCGTGCAGGACGCCGGGCGCACGGGCGACTTCGACGCGCAGCTACATCGGCTGACGCTCTCCGAGGTGCGGCGCCGCGTGCTCGAGCAATTCCCGGTGTTCGCGCCCGCCGACATCATCCCCGTGCCGTGTCACGCCGAGTGCCTCGCGATGGCGTACGCGCTCCGCGGCGACGACGGCGCGCTGACGCCGCTGACGCGCTACGTCGACCCGCAGCTGCTGCTCGACGGCGTGCACAACACCATCACCTTCGAGGCAGAGAAGCTTGCGACGGCGCGCTTCGCCGAGGCGCTGACGCACACCTTCAGCACGGGACACGGCCCCGAGGGCGCGAGCACGGCGCTCCACGATCTGCTCTGCTGCCTGCCGCGCGTCGAGGCTCCGCCGCAGCTCGGCTACGACCGCGTCTTCCGCGTCGTCATCATGCAGTTCCTCGATCGGCACACCCTCGATCTGCGCAGCGTCCGCAAGAGCTGCGTGCACATCGCGCACCCCGACGGCAAGCGGATGATCCCGTTCGACACCTACAACGTGCTCTACCGCGACGCCCTCGAGGCCGACGTGCTCGGGCCCCTGCGCGCCGAGCTCGAGACACTGCGACACCGCGCCTGAGGCGGTGAGGCTCAACCTCTCGTCTCGAGTCAGGCGGGCGAGCGACCTCGGGTCCTCAGGCGCATGAGTGGAGGGGCGCGATGAGGGCGGAAATGGCGAAATGGGCGGGGGCGTGTCCAGCGAAGAGAGGTCAGGCGTGCGCGGCTGAAGCAGGGTGGAGGGGCGCGCGGGGCGGCGGTCGGGACGCCCCATAGGAGGGCCTCGCCGATTGGTTCCGGCGCCAAGACCCGCACCTCAGCAGGGCCCGCCGGAGGGCGAAACCAGATCAGCTCCCAACCAGGCCAGGGCGGCATTATCTTTTGGTAGAAGTCAGTGGCCGACGAGCGCGGCGGTGATCGAGCGCGGGGCGCGCGTGCTCTTGCAAGAGTTCATCGTGCGTGGCCCCCTCGAGAGCGAAGCGACGGTCGGAGCTCTGGGCGGAGTTGTCGTCGGGCGTTCGGAGGTCTTACGCGCTCAGCGCGTAGAGCGGTGCGCGCTCAAGCTCGGCGGAAGCGCTCGCTCACGACGGCGCGGGCGGCAGCCCTGAGTCCGCGGTGCTCGGACGAAGATCGACGGGCGACAACGCCTCGATCGACGGGCACGCGCCGCACGCGGAGCTCAGCGGCGCGTCGAAGACGACCGTCGTCGTGCGCGCCGGCGCGCCCGCCGCCGCCAGCGTCACCTCGAGCGTCGTGCCCGCCGCCGGTCGACCCGCGAGGATCGTGCAGGTGTACGAGGCGGCGATGGCGTCCGTCGTGCAGGCCTGCGGAGCGCTCGAGCCCGCCGCCGTGATCGTCGGCACCTCGCCCGCTGGCAGCTCTGCGAGGACCGTCACGCTGATCGGACATGGGACAAAGCCAGGCCCTTCTGTCGCGGCAGAGTCGCACTTGTCTCCGCACCCCGTCGCGAGAAACGCGAGCAAGCCGAGCAAACCTAGAAAGCGCGAACGATTAGATAAGCAAGCGAGAGAAGAGCGCATCGGCCGAAGATACACGAGGGCGT
>CAIUAC010000238.1 GCA_903896985.1 uncultured Sandaracinus sp. | reverse complement strand
GGTCTCGCCCGTCGCGGCCGTGACGCGCTGCTGCGCGTCCACATGGCCCGCCGCCGACAGATAGACGGTGTGCTCGCCCGGCGCGACGGCGAGCTCGAGTGGCGTCGTGCCGCGCACCGCGAGGTCCGGCCGATCGACGCGCACCTCCGCCGCCGGCACGGCGTCGACGACGACGATCGCGAGCCGCGCCCGCATGGTGTCGATGCGCCCCGCGACCTCCGCGCGCTCGGCGTCGGTGAGCCCCGCCATGCGCCGGTACTCGACGAAGTAGTCGAACGCGTCCTCGGCGCGCCCGAGCTCCTGCAGCGTGACGCCGGCGTTGAAGACGGCGTTGCGGCTCCGGACGATGCGCAGGCTCGAGACGTAGCTGCCGAGCGCGTCCTCGAGCGCGGTCGTGCGGCGGGCGCCGTGCAAGCGCAGCCCGGCGGCGAGCTGCCGATTCGCGCGCTCGAAGAAGACCCGCGCCTCGGAGTTCGAGTCGGCGTGCGCGAGGGCCGGCCGCGCGAGCACCGCCGCCCCGCAGAGCGCGACGAAGAGGCCGAGCGCGACCGTACGAGAAGCGAAGCGAACGAGCCGACGGGTCATCAGAACTCCTGCTTGATTTGCACCTGCGAGCCAACGCTGCCGTTGCCGTCGAGGTGACGCCGCGGGCGGCGCACCGAAGCGTCGATGGGGACGTCCGCCCCGAGCGGCTGCGCGCTGGCGTCGAGCGCAGCCTGCGCGTCGTCCGGCGCCGTGCCGCTGTCGAGCACGCCCGTGACAGGCGGCGACACTCCGGCGTCCGCCTGCACCGCGACGAGCGCCGCGCTCCCCGCGTCCGCCGTCCCGTTGGCGCTCGCGCTGCCGCCGCCCTTCGCGAACGCGACGAGCCCCGCGGCGATGACGACCAAGCCGAGCACGACCGCGCCGGCGATCAGCCCCTTCTTGCCGCTCGCCGCAGCAGCGCTCACCGGCGCGGCGCCCACCGCGCGAGGAGGCGCCTCGAGCGAGGCCGGCGTCATGCTCGGCGGGCGCCCCGAGAAGCGCGGCAGCGTGAACGCCGCGAGCTCCGGCGTCGCCGCGACGAGCGCCGCCTCGAGCTCCTCCATGCTCTGGTAGCGCTCGTCCCGCTTCTTCGCGAGCGCCTTCAAGACCACGCGATCCAGCGCTTCCGAGATGTACATATTCGGGTTACGAACCCGCAGCGAGGTCGGCTCCTCGTTGCCGTGCTTCCACAGCAGCTGGAAGTAGTTCTCCCCGTGGAACGGCGGCACCCCGGCCAGCATCTCGTAGAGCATCACGCCGAGCGCGTAGATGTCGACGCGCCGGTCGATGTCGGGCTCCCCGCGCGACTGCTCCGGCGACATATAGAGCGGCGTGCCGACGAGCTGCCCCGTCTTGGTCATGCGCACCTGCTCAGCGTCGGCGCTCTTGACCTTCGAGATGCCGAAGTCGAGCACCTTCACGAAGTCGAAGTCGCCCTTCTTCACGAGGAAGACGTTCTCCGGCTTGAGGTCGCGGTGCACGATGCCCGCGGCGTGCGCGGCGCCGAGCGCGCCACAGACCTGCAGCGCGATGGGGATCGCGCGGTCGAGCGGGATCGGACCGCGCCCGATCATCGCCGCGAGATCCTCGCCCCGCAGCAGCTCCATCACGATGAAGACGTCGCCCTCTTCCGTGCGGTCGAAGCTGACGACGCCGACGATGTTCTCGTGCTCGATGCGGCTCGCGGCGACCGCCTCTTGGCGCAGGCGCTCGACCGCCATCGCGTGCTTGGCGACCTCGGGGAGCAGCACCTTCACCGCGAACTGCTTCTGCAGGTGGATGTGCTCGGCCGTGTAGACGGTGCCCATGCCGCCGCGCCCGATGCGCCGGTCGATGCGATAGAGGCCGCTCAGCGTGCGGCCGAGGACCGGATCCGGCCCCTCGTCGTCGACGATGAGCATGCTGTCGGACGGCTGGAACGGCGTGTCGCGCACGTCTCCCGGCCCGAACGCCGTCGTGGCGAACGCGCGCTCGGTGGACTCCGAGGTCGTGGTGAGCGCCGTCCCGTCGTTCGGGCAGACGCGCTCCTCGCCTTGAAAGACGGCGTCGCACTTCGGGCAGATCCGCATGGAAGTCTCGACGCGCATCGTACCGGGCAACGCGCGCCGCGTCACGGATGACGCACATAGGCCGACGCGCCCGAGCGCGCGGGAGGGCCCCCTCGACCTGTATGCCTGAACTTCCGTAGGCGAGCCCACCGCCGAGCGATCGCCGAGGCCTCTGCGGCTTTGCCTTCCCGAAACCGCTCCACTAGCGTCGCTCGGTGCCCAAGAGGCTGCGCGCGGGTCGGTCGGCGCCGCGCCGCACCTTCACGCCGCGGTAGCCGCCGCGTCCAGGCGCCATGCCTCCATCCCCCGACTCGCCGGAGACCGAACGATGCACTTCCGCTCCCTTCGCCGCGCCGCGCACGCCGCGCTGCTCTCGCTGCTCGCCCTCGCCGGCTGCCCGAGCCCCGCTCAGCCACCGGAGCCCACGCCGCCCACCTGCGCCGGCACGACGTGCGACGGCGTCTGCGTCGACCCGCGGACGGACCTCGAGAACTGCGGCGAGTGCGGGCACGCGTGCGCGTCCGGGCAGCGCTGCGCGGCGGGCGCTTGCGAGGTGTCGTGTCCGGGCACGCAGGCGGTCTGCGGCGAGGTCTGCGCGACGCTCTCCACCGACCGCGCGAACTGCGGCGCGTGCGGCGCGGCGTGTGGCCCCGGGACGCGGTGCGCGGACGGCGCGTGTCAGCCCGCGTGCCGCCCCGTACCGCTCGCCGACGACGCGACGTGCGACGGCATCGACGACGACTGCGACGGCAGCGTCGACGAGGACTACGCGCCCCGCGCGACGACGTGCGGAGTCGGAGCGTGCGCCTCGGTGGGGCAGACGCGCTGTGCCGCCGCGCGCGAGTCCGACGACTGCGCCGCCGGCGCGCCCTCGGCCGCGGACGCGACCTGCGACGGCGTCGACGACGACTGCGACGGCAGCG
>CAIUAC010000237.1 GCA_903896985.1 uncultured Sandaracinus sp. | reverse complement strand
TGCTCAAGCTCGACAAGTCCATCGTCACCGGCCTCACCGACGACCCGGTCCGCGAGCACCTCGTCGCCGCGCTCGCTGAGTTCGGTCGCCGCTCCGGCATGCAGGTCATCGCCGAAGGGGTCGAGCGAATCGACGACCTCACGGCGCTCCAGAGGGCAGGCGTGCAGCTCGCGCAAGGCTGGCTGTTCGGGCTGCCGCGCGAGGTCGCCGCGCCTCTGACCGCCGAGGTCCGCGCCCTCGTGCAGCGCACGGCGCGCGAGGCGTCCTCGCCTCGGCACCAGACCGCCCCATCGACCTGACGCGGGCGGGCTCGCCGTGTCCAAACCGTCACACGCTCGTGCGAGTTCTGCCGCCGAGCGGCGTCCCGGTCGCGCGTAGCGTCACGGGATCGGAGGCCTCGTGAAACGCTTCGCACTCGCGCTCCTCGTCTCGCTCATGCTCGTCGGAGTCGGCTGCGGCGACGACGTGACTCCCCCCGCTTCGGACGCCGGGCTCGACGCCGGTGCTGACGCTGCGCCGGTCGACGCAGGGAGCTGCCTCGCGACCGCCGCAGACTACCCCGCTCCCGTCACCGGCGCGTGCGAGGCGAACGTCGCCCTCCCCGGCGCGGCGCTGCCCGTCGGGGACGACGGCGCGGGAGGCTTCATCGTGCCCGGCGGGAGGCGCGTCACGCGCGTCGGGCGGCAGGTGCGACTGCCTGGCTTCCCGAGCTCCGTGCTGCCGATTCCTGGCACGCGCTTCGCGGTGGTCTCGGACGGCGGGCGTGACGACGAGTTGCTGCGCGTCATCGACGTCGAGTCGCTCGCCATCGTCGACTCCCGCACGTTTCACACGGGCGACAGCTCGAGCGAGGCGCTCTTTCTCGGGCTCGCCGTGAGCGCCGATGGGCGACGACTCTGGGCCTCGGGCGGCGGCTCGAATCGCATCTTCGCGTACGACGTCGACCTCGCGACTGGCGCGCTCACCGAGGCGCCCGCGCGCTCGATCACGCTCGCCGATGCTGCGCCGACGTCAGGACACTTCGCCGGGATCGCCCTCACTCCCGACGGGACGAAGCTCGTCGCGCCGATGCTCCTCGTCGGCGCCGTCGGCATCTACGATGCGGAGACTGGCGCGGAGCTGCGCCGCGTGGTGCTCGATCCAGACGCATATCCGTACGACGTCGCCATCTCGGCGGACGGAACCCGCGCCTATGTGTCGGAGATCGCGCTCGGCGCGGTGGTGCCCATCGAGGTCGCGACTGGCACCGTCGGGACTCCCATGCTCGTCGGCGCCGCGCCGCAAGGACTCGCGCTCTCACCCGATGGCACCAAGCTCGTCGTCGCCGCCGCCAACTCCGATCAGCTCTCGATCATCGACGTCGCGCTCGGGGCCGTCACCTCGCAGATCGATGTTCATGGAGCGGGCGCGCCGCGCGGCGCGTCGCCCGTGTCGGTGTCCTTCGACGCGAGCGGGCGACTCTATGCGGTGAACGCGGGCGACAGCGCCGTCGCGGTCTTCGAGCCGTCCGGAGAGAGCTATCACAGCCTCGGGCGACTCCCGACGATGTGGTATCCGTCCGACGCCGCGCCGCTCCCCGACGGGCGCCTCCTCGTCCTCAGCGCGAAGCACGAGAGCACCGGCCCCAACCTCGATCCCTCCGTAGGGATCGTCGAGAGAACGGGGGGAAGCCTCGCCGTCGTCGACGCCGCCGACCTCACGCCCGCACAGCTCGCCGTGTACGAGACGGAGGTCGCTTCGAACATCGCGCGCCCAAGCACGCTCGTGAACGTCAGCTGCCCGAGCGGCGCGCCATACGACTTCCCGGTCCCGCTCCCGGGGACGGGCCCGAGCACGAAGCTCGAGCACGTCATCATCATCGTCCGCGAGAACAAGACGTACGACGCGTACTTCGGCGCCTATCACGACGACGCGGGCGCCCCGCTCGGCAACGGCGATCCCGCGCTGACGCTCATCCCCGCCGCGGACATCGACCGCGCACTGCCCAACACCTTCGCGCTCGCGCGCCGATTCGGCATATCCGACAACTACTACTCGGACGCTGAACAATCGGTTCAAGGGCATATCTGGATGACGCAGGGGCGCACGACCGACATCCTCGAGCGCGTCTGGCTCAACTCCACTGGATACGGGCGCAGCTACGTCGCGCCCAATCTGACGCTGATTCGCCCCGACGAGGGCAGCGCCTTCGACTACTTCAAGGCGCACGGCCTCTCGTTCGACAACTTCGGTGAGATCGTCGGCTCGTCGGAGAGCGGCGGCCCGAGGAGCGGCTATCCAGGCTTCATCTTCAGCCTCGACACGCAGGACACCGAGCGCGCCGCGTATCTTCGGCGTCGCTGGCAAGCCCAGTGTCGCCTCTCGACCTTCACGTTCGCGATCTTGCCGCGCGACCACACCTACGGCGGGTCGGGCGGGCGCCCGACGCCGGCGTCGATGATCGCTGAGAACGACGACGCCCTCGGCGACATCGTGGACGCGGTCAGCCACAGCACTTGGTGGCCCACGACGGCCCTCTTCGTCGTGGAGGACGACCCGCAGGACGGCGGCGATCACGTGGACAACCACCGTTCTCCGCTGCTCGTCATCTCTCCGTGGGCGAAGCGCGGCGCCATCTCGCACGTCAACACGCACGAGGCGTCCATCTACCGGACCATTCAGCTCATCCTCGGAATCGACGAACCGCTCAACGACTTCTGGCAGAACGCGGCGCCCCTCTACGACCTGTTCACCTCGACTCCAGACTACACGCCCTACGAGCACGTCGCGCGCGTCTGGCCGAACGAGAACAACCCGAGCGCGTCCACGTCCGCGCTGATGTGGGACGCCGTCGACTTCTCGGAGCCCGACGAGCAACCGGGGCTCTCCGAGTGGCTGTGGGGCCACTTCCATCCGACGACTCCCGCGCCACCGCGCGCGCGCTGACGCCGACGAAGTGACGTCCGCGCAACGCTACGGTGCCGACGGCTCCGGCGGGACGGCGATGCGCTACACGCGAGCCGTGCCCTCGGCCTCGAAGCGCGCCTCGCTCGCACTCGCGCTCGCCGTCGCCGCGCTGCTCTCGGCAGACTGCGCCGTCGGCGACGAGCGCTCGGACCTCGTCGTCTCGACGCTCACGCGCGCCGACCAGGTCCTCGCGCGCACACGCCCCGCGCTCC
>CAIUAC010000236.1 GCA_903896985.1 uncultured Sandaracinus sp. | reverse complement strand
GTCGGCCGCGACCTCATCGGCGTCGAAGAGGAGCGCCGTCATCGGGAGCCCCGCCGCGTCGGCGCTCGTGCAGCGCTCGCCCCGCCCGGCCGCGGGCGGCGTATGCGCGAGGTCCCAGACCGCGAGGCAGCCGCCCTCGTACACGTCGCCGACGATGTTCACGCGCCACTGCTCGTAGAGGCGCTGCGTGCTCGGATCGACGACCAGCAGATGGCAGTCGCCGTCGCCCGCGCAGGCGTAGCCGGTCTCGCCCTCGACGTGACCGCCGACGGGCACGGGGACCTGCGCGACGTCGCAGTCCCCGTCGAAGAAGTCGCTCGTCGGCGTGAACGTGCGCATGGGCGCGCCGGTCGCGCACTGAACGTGGAGCGAGAAGTCGATCTGCATATGACCGAAGCCCCAGCCGAGCGAGTCGAGGTGCGCCATCACCGAGGCGGACTCCGCGTCGACCGCGGCCGTCGAGACGTCTTGGTTCCAGGGGGCGTCGGCGGGGAAGAGCGGCCTCGCGCAGGCGCCCCCGCTCGGCCCGGCGTCGACGCGAGGGCCGCCGTCGACGTCCGCGCCGAGGTCGGTGTCTCCGCCGCCGAGGTCCGACGCGCCGAGGTCGCGCGCGCCGAGATCGACGCTCCCGCCGTCGTGCGCCGCAGGAGCGTCGTCATCGCCACAGCCGCTCGCGCTGCTGCCGAGCAGACCGAGCAAGCCGACCAGACCGAGCGAAAAACTGGAGGCGAAGGGCGAGGCGGAGCGAGGGCGCATTCCCTCGATGGTACGCGCGTCGAGGCCCCATGCGTAAGGGGCGCGCCCGCTCAGCCGCGCGTGAACGGCGACGGGAACGAGCCAAAGCGCGCCGTCAGCTTCGGCGAGGCGCTCGCTGCCTCGTCCACGGCGTGCGGGACCTCGGTCGCAGGCGGGCTCGTCGGGAGCTCCACCATCGTGGGCCGCTCGGGCACCAGGTAGACGTCGTCGAGCCGCAGCGAGAGCGTCTGCGCGAGCTTCCAGAGGAACTTCGACGCGATGGTCGGCTCCTGCTGCACCAGGGTGAAGAACGCGCTCCGGTCGAGCACGAGCAGGCGGCTCTCGAGCCGCGCGATCACCGTCGCGGTGCGCGGGCGCTGGTTGAGCAGCGCCATCTCTCCGAAGTGGCTCCCCGCCGCGAGATCCGCGATCGTCTGCCCATCGCGCTGCACGCGCACGCCGCCCTCGACGATGACGTACAGCGTCTCGGTCGTCTCGCCCTCGCGGAGCACGACCTGTCCCGCCGGCACCTCGACGGTCTGCGCGACGTGCAGGATGCGCGCGAGCTCCGGGAGCGTCATCTCCCGGAAGAGCTCGATATTCCGCATTGCCTCGAATTGCGCTTGGACCTCGCTCGCCCGCTTCGAGTCGGCGACGGCCTCCGCCAGCTCGGCCGACGCTTGCACGAGCACGGCCGTGACGTTGTCGAGCCCGCCGCGCTCGTTCGCGAGCTGGATGAGCTTGCCGGGCGTCGTCTCGGGCGCGTCCGCCGACAGCAGCTGCACCAGCTCGAGCGCGTTCGGCGTGTACTGGTGCAAGCCGTCCGAGCAGAGCAGCAGCGTGTCGCCTGGCAGCACGTCGAACACCAACACATCGACCTGCACGCTCCGCTGCGGGCCGACCGCGCGCGTCACCATGTTGCGGTGCGTGCTCACCGCCGCCTGCGCCTCGGACAGCACGCCGTGCTTGATCGCCTCGGCGAGGAACGAGTGGTCGTCGCTCATCTGATAGAGCTGCCGCTCGCGCAGCAAATAGAGCCGCGAGTCCCCGACGTGCGCCATCACCGCCTTGCTGCCGAGCACGAGCAGGGCGCAGCAGGTCGTCCCCATGCCGCGCTTGTTCTTGTCGCGCGCGCCGAGGTCGTACACCGTCGCCGACGCGGTCATCACCGCGTCGCGCAGCAGGCTCGAGGCGAGGTCGATCGCCGCCTCGCCGCGGCGCACGGCGTCGAGGCTCGCGCGCGCACTCGTCAGCTCGCGCTGCACCGTCTCGCAGGTCGTCTGCGACGCGATCTCGCCCGCCGCATGCCCGCCCATCCCGTCGCAGACCATGAAGAGCCCGAGCGCCGCGTCGACGAGGTAGCTGTCTTCGTTCGTGCTGCGCGACCGGCCCACATCCGTCGCGGCAGAGGCTGTGATTTGCACGCGCGCACGGTGCCATACGTCCGCCGCCGGTGGAAGGCTGGCGCGCCGCGGCGGGCGCCCACGACGCGCCTCACTTGCGGTCGCCCCCGCCCGTGCCCTATGACCCGCTCGTGAGCACGGCGAACGCCTCGACGAATCCCTTCCTGAGTCTCGCTATGCCCGTGCGTTGGGGCGAGCTGCACCCCGAGCTGATCGAGCCCGCCGTCGGCGCGCTGCTCGCCGAGGCGCGCGCTGCGCTCGGCTCGATCGGCGCCGACGGTGCCGCGCGCGACTACGCCGCGGTGCTCGGCGTGCTCGACGAGGCGACGGCGCGGCTCGAGGTCGTGATGTCGTTGGTCTCGCACCTCGAGGCGACCTGCACGGGCCCGGCGATTCGCGCGGCCTACGACGCGGTGCGACCCGCGGTGAGCGAGTTCTACGCGGGAATCCCCCTCGACCCGAAGCTCTGGTCCGCGCTCAAGGCGTACGCCGAGACGCCCGACGCCAAGCACCTGACGGGCACGCGCAAGCGCTTCCTCGAGAAGACGCTCGACGAGTTCCGGCGGAGCGGCGCGGACCTCGACCCGGCGGGCAAGGACCGCCTGCGCGCGCTCAGCGTGCAGCTCGCCGAGGTGACCTCGAAGTTCTCGCAGAACGTCGTCGACTCGACCGCGGCTTTCGAGCTGATCGTGGAGGACGCGTCCCGCCTCGACGGTCTACCGGACCGCGCCCGGGCGGCGGCGCTCGCGGGCGCAGAGGCGCGGGGGCGCGCAGGCTGGCGCTTCGGGCTCGACGCGCCGAGCTACCTCGCGGTGCTGACGTACTGCGAGGACCGCACGCTGCGCGAGGCGCTCTGGCACGCCTTCGCGACGCGGGCGACGAGCGGCCCGCACGACAACCGCGCGCTCGTCGCAAAGATCGTCGCGCTGCGGCACGAGCAGGCGCTGCTGCTCGGCTTCCGCGACTTCGCCGACTACGTGCTCGCTGACCGCATGGCGAAGAACGGCGCGACGGCGGACGCCTTTCTCGCGCGGCTCGAGCAGAAGACGCGCCCCGCGTTCGAGCGCGAGACGCGCGAACTCGGCGAGTATCGCCGGCAGCTCGAGGGGAGCGACGCGCCCGCGCTCGCGCCCTGGGACGTCGCGTTCTACGCCGAGAAGCAGCGCCGCGCGCTCTACGACTTCGACGAGGAGGTGCTGCGCCCGTACCTGCCTGTCGAGCAGGCGATCGAGGGCGTGTTCGAGGTCGCGCACAGGCTCTACGGCGTGCGCGTCGAGTCGCTCTCGGACGCGCCCGTTTGGCACGAGCGCGTGCGCGCGTACGCGATGCGCGACGAAGGCGGCGCGCTCCTCGGCTACTTCTACCTCGACCTCTTTCCGCGCGAGACCAAGCGCGACGGCGCCTGGATGGGCCCCTTCGTCACGAGCCTCCCGGGCACGCCGCACGCCGCGACGATCTGCGCGAACCTCACGCCGCCGTCGGCGGCGGGCGTCTCGCTGCTCACGCACCGCGAGCTCGAGACGCTCTTTCACGAGTTCGGGCACCTGCTCCACCACTTGCTCTCGGGCGTCGAGGTGCGCTCGCTCGCGGGCACGCGCGTCGCGTGGGACTTCGTCGAGCTTCCCTCGCAGATCATGGAGAATTGGTGCTGGGAGCGCGAAGGCCTCGACCTCGTCGCGCGGCACCTCGACTCGGGCGAGCGCGTGCCCGACGCGCTCTTCGACAAGCTGCTCCGCGCGAAGAACTTCCGCGCCGCGACCGATCAGATGCGGCAGCTCGGCTTCGGCGCCGTCGACCTCGGGCTGCACCGCCGCTACGACCCGGCGCGCGACGGCGACGTCATCGCGTACGCGCGGAGCATCATCGCGCAGCACAGCGTGACCGCGCTGCCCGAGGACTACGCGATGATCGCGAGCTTCGGGCATCTCTTCGGCAGCCCGGTCGGCTATGCGGCCGCGTACTACTCGTACAAGTGGGCCGAGGTGCTCGACGCCGACGCCTTCACCCGCTTTCGCGCGGAGGGCATCTTCAGCCGCGAGGTCGGCGCGTCGTTCCGCAGCGAGCTGCTCGCGCGCGGCGACGGCGAAGACCCGCTCGTGCTCTACCGTGCGTTCATGGGGCGCGACCCCGATCCGGACGCGATGCTCGTGCGCTCGGGGCTGCTTTGACCACGGAGAGCCTCATGGGCACGCTCGTCCTCGTTCGACACGGACAGGCGTCGTCGCTGACGAAGGGCGACTACGATCAGCTCTCGCCGCTCGGCACGCGGCAAGCGCGCCTGCTCGGCGACTACTGGGCGGCGCGCGCGAGGCGCTTCGATCACGTCTACGTCGGCCCGAGGAAGCGGCACGCGCAGACGCACGCGGAGGTCGTCGCCGCGTACGCCGCGCACGAGCTCGCGCTGCCCGCGCCGCAGCCGCTCGACGCGCTCGACGAGCATCACGGCATCACGGTCGTCTCGGAGGCGATCCCGGCGCTCGCGCAGAAGGACCTCGAGCTCGCGGCGATGGTCGAGCGCATCGCGCGAGGGGACGCGCCGACCGACGAGTTTCTGCGCGTGTTCCGCCGCGTGATGCACGCCTGGGCGCAGGGCGAGGTGCCCGAGCGCGCGGGCGGGCCGGAGGCGTTTCACGCGTTTCGAGCGCGAGTGCGCGGCGGCGTGCGCACGATGCTCGGGCGCGCGCAGCACGGGCAGCGCCTCGCGGCGTTCACGTCAGGCGGCACGATGGCGGCGGCGGTCTCCGACGCGCTCGGGCTCGACGATGCGCGCGCGATGGACCTCAGCTTCGCGATCCGAAACGCGTCCACCTGTGAGCTGCGCTTCTCGGGGGAGCGCGCTTCGCTCAGCGTCTTCAACGCCACGCCGCACCTCGACGACGACGCGCTGCTGACGATGGTCTGACGCGGTGCAGCCTACGGAACACACCTCGACGACGCGCTGGTTCGAGCGGGAGCGGCGTGATAATGTCGCGCGCATGTCCGCGCCGCGCCGCCTCGTCTTCTTCGGCTTGGCTTTCTGGCTCCTGCTCGGCTCCTGCGCCAAGAACGAGCTGACCGAGATCGTGGTCGTCGTCGAGAGCGACCTGCCGGTGCCGGCCGCCATCGACGAGATCTCGCTCCAGATCGAGGGGCCGGCCGGAATTCCCACCAGTTCGAGCGCCATGCTCACTGGGCCGAACTCCGTGTACCTCCCCGTGACGCTCGGGCTCCGACCGAACACGCCGGGGAATTCCGCCGTCACGATCCGTGCGGCGGGGCTGCTCTCGGGCACGCGCCGGGTCTTCGCCGAGGTGCGCACGAGCTTCATCGAGGGGCGTCGCCTCGTCGTGCGCATCGTGCTCGCGTCGGCGTGCGTCGGCGTCGTCTGCGCCGAGGGAGAGACCTGCTCGCCGAGCGGCGCGTGCGTGCCCGCCGAGGTCGATCCGATCACGCTGCCGCCGTTCATCGACGTGCCGCTCGCGCACGACGGGGGCGTGGACGCCGGGCCGCTGCTCACGGTGGGTGCCGCGTGCACCAGCGACGCTGCGTGCGAGTCGAGCCACTGCGAGTGCGTGGACTTCGACTGCCGCGTTCGCGCGTGCGCGCCGGCGGAGTGCCTCTGCGGCTACGGCACCTCGGGCTCTTGCGGGGATCCGCTGCGCGAGGGCAGCGCAGACCCCGAGGACTGCGTCGCTCCGACCTCGAGCTGCCACGGGCTCGACTCCTGCCTCGTCGTGCCCTGAGCGACCCGGGCGGCGCGCCGCCGTAGCACCGCCGTAGCCACTCCCTGATGACGCTCTCCGCCTCGCTGCTCTCGCTGAGCCTCGCGCTGCTCGCGTATTTCAGCGTGTATTGGGTCGGTCTGAACGGCCTCGCGCTGACGCAGGGCTGGCGTCGCAGGCAGCCCGTCGAGCCTGAGACGCGCGCGCGGGGCAGCGTGCTCGCGCTCGTCCCATCGCATCACGAGGGCGCGGCGCTCATCGACACCGTGCGCACGCTGCTCGCGCAGGACTACGCGGGCCGCGTCTCGATCTGCGTGCTCGTCGAGGACTTCGAGGATGTGTCGGTCGCCGCCCTGCGCACGGTGCTCGAGGGCCGGCGCGAGGAGGCCGACGGGCGCGTGCAGTGGCTGCTCGACACGCCCGAGCGGCAGGTGCGCGTCGTCGCGACGGGGCACCGCGCCAAGCACCAGAAGCTCAACTTCGCGGTCGAGCGCTTCGAGGGCGACTTCGTCGCGATGCTCGACGCCGACCACCGGGCCGTGAGCGGCTGGCTCAGCTCTGCGCTCACGACGCTCGAGCGCCATGGGGCCGCCGGCGTGCAGTGTCGCAAGCTCCCGCTCGGCGCCGACCGGCTCGCGCAGGCGTGGGACGCGCTGCTCTCGCACACGGTGTTCGAGCTCTTCAACCAGGCGGCGTGGGCGACGTTCGGCCAGGTGAGCTTCACCGGGAGCACCGCCGTCTTTCGTCGTGAGGTGCTCGCGCGCGTGCCGTTCGCCGAGTGCATCACCGAGGACACCTGGCTCACCGTCGCGCTGACGCTGGCTGGCCATCGCATCGCGTACGACCCGCGGGTCGGCTCGCTGGAGGAGACGACGCCGAACGTCCCGAGCTTCGTCCTCCGGCGTCGGCGCTGGGCGGCCGGGCACACGCACGCGTTCTTCGCGCACCTGCGCTCGCTCGCGCGCAGTCGGCTGCCGTGGCCGCAGCGCCTACAAGCAGGTCTGCTCGGGCAATTCTATCTCGTCCCGCTTTCCGTCAATGCCTTCTTCTTCGCGCAGGGCCTCTATTACTTTTTTCAGTTCACGGCCTGGGTGCGGGCGCTCCTGCTGCTGCTCTCGGCGCTCGTCGCGCTCGCGCTGACGCTCTACCTGTCGTGGCGGCGGCGCACGAAGGCGCGCGACGCGCTCGTCTGCTGGCTCGCCGTCGCGCCGCACCTGAGCATGGCGGGCGCGTTCTTCTATCGGCTCTTCGAGCGCGAGACGTACTACTTCCTCACGTCGTTCCCCTACCAGGGGAGCCTCTGGGCGGCGCAGGGCGGGCTCTTCGTGCTCGGGCTCGCCACGGTGGTGACCGCGTGGCTGCTCCTGCGCCCGACGCCGCTCCGGGACCTGCGCGTGTTCGTCGTGACCTCGCCGCTCGTCGTGTTCTTCGAGCTCCTGAGCGCGCTGCTCGGGCTCTCGGACTACGCGCTCGGGCACAGCGAGTGGTCGCGCATCGACCGCACCAACGAGTACGCGCGCGGGGCCGTGGAGCCGGCGCTGCACGCGCAGTTCGCCGTCACGCGCGAGCGCAAGCGCGGCATCACGTACGTGTTGTGGGTCGCGCTCTTCGCGCTCGGGGTCGCCGTCGCGAACGAGGTGTTCTCCGTCGGCCCGTGCGACGAGGAGCGCGCGCTGCTTTGGGAGCCGCTCTTCGCCGCGCGACAGTACGCGCCGCTGCTGCTGCTCGAGGTGCACAAGGCGCTCGCGGACGGCACGGTCGAGGTGGACGTCGTCGGCAAAGTGCCCGCGGGCGCGCAGCCGCGGGCGCTGCGCACCTTCCTCGATGGAGCCCTGATCGACACCGTGAGCCTGCCCGCGTCGGCGCGACCGAGCGTGCACCATCTGCGCTTCTCGCGCCCCGTCGGCTGGGAGTCGCACCTCGTCCGCATGGTCTTGTCGGGGACGGGCGTGCAGTGCGTGATGGACCAAGAGATCGCGACGAGCGTCGTCGACGCGAGCGGGCGCGAGCTGCGCGTCAACGGTGAGCCCTTCCTCGTCAAGGGCATGGTGCCGACGTTCTCGGCGCCCGCGCTCGGGCTCTCGGCGGCGGACGGCTATCGGCAGCTTCAGCGCGTCGGCGTGAACGCGATTCGCCTCTATCACCCGCCGACTGACGCGCTCCTCGCGGCCGCGCGGTTGAGTCAGCTGCTCATCATCGCGCAGCCTGAGCAATCGAGCTGGGACGCGCTCGACCCGACCAGCGCGCGCGACCGCCGCGCCTACGAGCGTCGCTGGCAGGAGCTCGGCGAGTCCCTCGACGGCTTCCCCTTCGCGCTGATGCTCAACGTCGGCAACGAGCTCGAGATCGATGACCGTCGCGCGCCCACCGTCGACGCGATCACGCGGATGATCCGCACCGCGCGCCGCGCTCCGCACCAAGTGCCCACGACTTACTCGACGTTCGCGACGTTCCTCGACTATCCGGTGGAGGTCCTCGGGATCAACATGCTCGACTCGGGCGACACTTACTGGCGCGAGGCGCTGCGCGCGCTGCCGAGCTCCGGGCGCCCGTTCTACGCGAGCGAGCTCGGGGGCTTCGTCGCGTTCTACGAGCGACCGCCCACGGCGCTGCGGCAGTGGCGGTTGACGCAGCAGTGGGCCGCGCTCGGTGAGCTGCACGCGTCGGGCGCGGTGTTCTACTCGTCGAACGACAACTGGGCGCAGGCGGTCCCGCCGGGGAGCTTCAACGACCCGTGGACGCCCGAGATGCCGGACGATCGGCGCGGCTTCTGGGACGAGCGCAACCAGCCGAAGCCCGAGCTCGACACGCTCGCTTGGCTGCTCGCGGACGTGGACCTCGAGGCGCTCGGCGCGCGCGTCGACCCGGCGCAGGAGACGGTGCCCGTGCGCGTGCAGAACCGGCGCCGCTATGCGCTGCGGGGCGTCGTGCTCACGCTGGCTGGGCGCCCGTGGGACGTCGGCGAGCTCGCGCCCGAGGAGGCGCGCGTCGTCGACTTGCCGCTCGAGCTGCTGCGCAGCGTGCCCGGCTATCCGCTGCTCGAGGTGGAGCTCGCGTTCACCTCGCACGCGGGGCTGCGCGGGGGCGGCCGGACGCGCCTGAGCGTGCCGGACGCGAGCGCTGGGCCGGTGCCGCTCAGCCCGCAGGTGCACGTCCGCGCGCGCTCGGCGACCGGCTTCCTCGGCGACGCGCCGAGCGGCGAGTCGCTCGAGCTGATCGCGCCCGCGTCGTGGGCGAGCGTGCGCGTCAACGGCGTGTCCTATGCGAGCCGCGGAGAGCGTCTCTCGGTGCCGCTGCCCGCGCCGATGCGCGCGGTGTCGGAGCTCGAGGTGTCGTTCGACGGGCAGAGCTACGCGCCCTACACGCAGGCCGCGCGCGACCACGAGGGGCTCGTGTTTCTGCGCTTTCGCCTGCCGGAGACCCATCGTTCGGACGCGCTGCTCCTGCTGCAAGGGCTCGGCGCGACGCAGGTCTTCGTCCGCTGGAACGACGGCGCGACGCAGGCTTATCCGGCGCATCCGTACCGCGAGACGCTGATCGACCTCGGCGCGCGCACGGGCGAGGTGACCGTGCGAATGCAGCGGCGCGCGCTCGAGTACTTGCGCCGCGACCTCTCCCCGACGGGCCAGGCCATCCACATCCGGCTGAGCGAGCCCGTCGTCTTCAGCCCAACGCAGCTCGACGTGAGGCGCGGATCATGACGCAAGAGGACGCTCCCCCGCAGACCAATTGGCAGCGCGCGCGCGCGTGGTCGCTCGGCGCCGCAGCGTTCGCCGCGCTCACGGCCGCGCTCGTGTTCGTGCGGCGCGGGGAGGTCGGACTCTGGGACTGGGACACCTACGGGCGGCTCAAGTTCATCCATCACTATCAGCCCGAGCGCTTCCTCGACGGGCACGTCCTCTATCACTACCTGATGCGCGCGCTGATGGTCGTCGGGCTGCGCGACGCGACGTCCGTCGTCGTGATGACGGCGCTCGGCGCCGCGGCGTTTCTCTGGCTGCTCGCGTGGATCTGCCGCCGCGAGGGGCTCTCGCTGCCCGCCACTGCGCTCGTGCTCACGGCGGCGACGCTCGGCAGCCCGGGCTTGGTGTCGCTGTTCCTGCTCGCCGAGGACAACGTCCTCTATCTGCCCGTCGTGCTCGGCATCTTCTACGTCGCGTCGCAGAGCGGCGGCGAGCGCCGCGCGGTGCTGCGCCGCGGCGTGGTCCTCGGCGCGCTGTTCGCCGTCGGGATGCTGATCAATGTGTCCCTGCTCGTGCTGCTCTTCGCGCTCGCGGTCACGCCGCTGCTCGTGAAGCGCGAGCCGCTGCGCGCGTCGGGGCTCGCCGTCGCCGCAGGCACGGCGCTCGTCGTCTACTACGTCGCGCACGTCGTGCCCTTCACGGGCGCCAAGCCCGCGGTCAACGAATTCCTGCCGCAAGCGCTGCGGCTCACGGACTTTCAGCAGTCGAGCACGCCGCTCTTCTCGCTCGCTCGCCTCGACCAATACCTCGGCGGGCTGCGCGCGACGGCGCTCACGCCGAGCGTGCACCTGATGCGCCTGACGCCGGGCCTCTACGCGGTGCTGACTGGCTCTCTGCCGCACCTGCTCGCCGCGCTCGCGGCGTGCCTCGTCGGCTGGGTGCTGCTCTTTCGTGGCGGCGCGCTGCGGGCGGCGCTCTCGACGCGCCTCGACTTGTTTGCGCTCCTCGGCGTGGCGCTCGTGTTCCCGTATCTCTACGAGCCCGCGCTGATCGAGCGCTGGGACATCTTCTGGGTGGGCGCGCTCTTCGCGCTCGTGCTGTTGCTGCGCTCGAAGCCGAGCGCGTTCGTCGTCGGGCTCATCGCGACGCTCGTCGCGCTGCAGGGCGTCGGCACCGTCGTCACGGTCGTGCACCACTACGGCGGCGCGTGGGCTGACCCCGCGTTCGTGCAGCTTCGCGCCGTCGCGGCGGAGGTGCGCGAGCAGCACAGCGAGCCCATCGTGCTGCCGTTCTGGATCGACCGGCTCCTGCTCGCGGACCTCACGAAGCAGGTGCCGGGGCGGACCATCTACCTCGTCCGCGACGACGGCGCGGAGGTCGCGTGCTTTCGCCTCTTCGACCTGATGGAGCGCCCCGTGCCGCCGGGCGAGCTGCGGCGCGCGCTCCGCGCCGGCGCGCACGTCTACGTCGACCCGTCGCTCTCGCCGCACAGCCTGCGGCTGCTCGGGCGTGACCCGTGAGCGCGGTCGCTCGACACGTCTCCCCAGCGGCGCGCGCTCGTGAGATAGTCGCCGCCGCAATGCCCTTCATCCGGCCGACCCGCACCGCGCTCGCCGCGCTCCTGCTCTCGCTCATCCTCTCCGCGCTCGCGCCGCTCGGCGTCGTCGCCACGGCGCACGCCCAGGCGACGGGCGGGAGCTTCGGCGGAGGCGACTTCTCCAACTCCGGCTCGAGCGGAAGCTCGGGTAGCTCCGGCGGCAGCTGGGGCGGCTCGGGCGGCAGCGACTGGAGCTCGTCGTCGTCGTCCTCGGGGAGCAGCTACTCGGGCGACAGCAGCGGCAAGGGCGCGGCGGGCGGCGCGGGCTCGTTCTGCATGTGCGTGATGATCTGCCTCGCGCTCGTCGTCTACGCGATCGTCAGCAAGAAGAAGGGCGGCGCGACGACCGTCATGGGCGGTCAGAGCTACGCCGGCGCGACGGGCGGGATGTTCCTCAGCCAGCTGACGCTCGGCATCGACTGGCGCGCGCGCAAGGAGCTGCAGGAGCAGCTCTCGAGGCTCGCGGCGAGCGGCGCGACGGGCACCAAGGAAGGGCGCGCGATGCTGCTGCGCGAGACCGTGCTCGCGCTGCGACGTGCCGAGATCGCGTGGCTCTACGCGGCGTACAAGGACTCCGGACCGCCGCTCGGCGGACCGCAGGCGCAGGCCGCGTTCCAGGGGGCGGCGAGCGAGGCCCGCGCCCGCTTCCGGCAGGAGATCGTCCGGGCAGCGGACGGCAGCGTCGTGCAGAACCCGACGCCCGAGATGCGCGCGAAGGCGACCGAGGGGCAGGGCACCGTCGTCGTCTCGCTCATCATCGTCGCGCGCCGCGGGCTCACCGCGGTCACCAACCTCAACGACGCGAACCAGATCCGTGGAGCGCTCCAGGAGCGCGGCTCCCTCGACGCCGAGTCGCTCGTCGCGCTCGAGGTCGTGTGGTCCCCCGCCGTCGAGAACGACCGCATGAGCACCGCGGAGCTCGAGCAGAATTACCCTGAGCTGCGCCTGATCGACTCGACGAGCATCGCGGGGCGCCTCTTCTGCAAGTACTGCAACGGCCCCTTCGCCATGGAGCTGCTCAACTGCCCGCACTGCGGCGCGCCCGCCCCCAAGGTCGAGCAAGGCGAAGCGCAGGGCGCCGGACCCGCGCCCCTCGGCGGCGGACAGAGCTGACGGCGCGCGCCTCGCGGTCGTTTGCCTCTCGACGCGGAGGCGTGACCTAGCGTACCTTCGGGCTCGATTTGCCATGGGAGCGGATATTTATGAGGTACGTCGCCTTCGCGAGCTGGGTTCTCATCGTTCTCTCGCAGTCGGGCTGCGGCGCCGGGCGCGGCGGAACCGTCACCGTCCCGTGTGAGGCGGCCCGCTGCCACGACACCTGCGTCGCCGCCGGTAACGAGTCGGGCGCGTGCACGGCGGCTGAGTGCGTGTGTCGCCCGCACCTCGACCTCCCGGCCGGTCCGACGGCGGGCTTGTCCTCGGGCGGCG
>CAIUAC010000235.1 GCA_903896985.1 uncultured Sandaracinus sp. | reverse complement strand
GGGCTCGACCTCGACGCGGCGCTCCGCGAGATCGCCCGGCGCGACTGCGTGCGGCTGCTCGTCGAGGGCGGCGCGCGGCTGCACGGCGCGCTCGTCGACGGGGGCTTCGTGGACTGCGTCGCGGTGTTCGTCGCGCCGGTGCTGCTCGGCGACGCGGACGCCGTGCCGCTCGCGCGCGGGCGCGGCGTCGACAGCATCACGAACGCGCTCCGGCTGACCGACGTGAGCATCAAGCGCCTCGGCGACGATGTGCTGATCACGGGCGACGTCCCGCGCCCGTCGCCGTGGGACGACGAGCCGCGGCGCGCGCAGCGTGCGTGAGCGCCTCGCCGCCCGTCGCCCCGCACGCTAGATAGGCGCGATGTTCTCAGGCTTGGTCGCAGAGCTCGGCACCATTCGACGCGTCGACCGCGGGGCGCTCGGCGCGCGCTTCGACATCGCGTGCACGTTCTCGCCGCTCGAGCTCGGCGAGTCGATCGCGACCGACGGCGTGTGCCTGACCGTCACGAGGCTCCTGCCGGGCGGCTACACCTGCGATGCGTCGGCAGAGACCCTCGCCAAGACGACGCTGAGCGGCGCGACGGCAGGGCAGCCCGTGCACCTCGAGCGCGCGCTGCGCCTCGGCGACAGGCTCGGCGGGCACCTCGTCTCGGGGCACGTCGACGGCGTCGGCAAGGTCGTCGCGATGGAGCCCCTCGGCGAGGCGCTGAAGGTCGTGTACGAGGTGCCCGAGCGCCTCGCGCCGTTCCTCGCGCCGAAGGGGAGCATCACCGTCGACGGCGTCTCGCTGACGGTCAACGGCGCACAGGGGACGCGCTTCGACGTCGTGCTCGTGCAGTACACGCGCGCGGCGACGCACCTCGACCGCGGGCCGCTCGGGCGCAGCGTGAACCTCGAGGTGGACGTGCTCGGCAAGTACGTCGCGCGGCTGCTCGGGCGCGCGGGCGTCGATGGGCTGCCGTCGGAGCTACCGACTGGAACTGGCGACGCGGCGATGCTGGACCTACTCTCGCGCACCGGCTATCTCTAGGCCGCTCGCCGGGCGGTTCGCGCGCGGCTGACCTCTCTCGAAGCTCGTGGGACCGGGAAGGCTGACAACGCGATGCGCGCAGACTCGATCGAACGTGTACACCGGGCGCTCGAGGACATCCGCGCGGGTCGCCTCGTCATCCTCGTCGACGACGAGGACCGCGAGAACGAGGGCGACCTCTGCATGGCGGCCGAGAAGGTCACGCCCGAGGCCGTGAACTTCATGGCCAAGTACGCGCGCGGCCTGATCTGCCTGACGCTGAGCGAGGAGAAGGTCCGGCAGCTCGACCTGCCGATGATGGTCGACGAGAACCGCTCGTCGCGCACGACCGCGTTCACCATCAGCATCGAGGCGCGGCACGGCGTCACGACCGGCATCAGCGCCGCGGACCGCTCGCACACGGTGCGCACCGCGGTCGCGAAGGACGCGCGTCCGTCGGACCTCGTCAGCCCCGGGCACATCTTCCCGCTGCGCGCGCGCCCGGGCGGCGTGCTGCAGCGCACGGGGCACACCGAGGGCTCCGTCGACCTCGCGCGCCTCGCGGGGCTCGATGCGTCGGGCGTGATCTGCGAGATCATGAACGACGACGGCACGATGGCGCGGATGCCGGAGTGCAAGGAGTTCGCCGAGAAGCACGGCCTGCGGATCCTCTCGATCGCCGAGCTGATCCAGTATCGCCTGCAGACCGAGCGCCTCGTGACGCGCGTGCTCTCGGGCGAGGTCCCGATGGCGAGCGGGCGCGTGTGGAAGGCCTTCGCGTACGAGTCGGCCGTCGAGAGCCGGCAGTTCCTCGCGCTGCAGCTGGGCGACCTCGACGAGGCGCGCGGGACGCTCGTGCGCGTGCACACCGGGAGCGTGCTCGGGGATGTGTTCGGCGCGCGCGGCGGGCAGCGCGTCGTCGCGGCGGACGCCGTCGCGCGCATCGAGGCGGAGGGCGCGGGCGTGCTGCTCTTCGTGCCGGGGCGCGTCGACATCGCGCGCGACCTCGCCTACCACACGGGGCAGGAGCTCCCCGCGGCGCCCGTCGAAGAGAACGGCCTCGTGCTGCGCGAGTTCGGCATCGGCGCGCAGGTGCTCGCCGACCTCGGCTTGAAGCGCATCCGGCTGCTGACCAACCGCCCGCGCCGCGTCGCGGGCGTCGACGCCTACGGCCTCGAGATCATCGAGCAGGTGCTGCTCGGCGACGAGGCGAGCCCCGCCGTCGGCGACGCGCCGACCACCCACTGAACCTCGCGCCCGGCGCGAGCCATCGACCGAAACCCGACAGAGGAGAGAGCAGCTATGCGTACGTACGAGGGCACCTTCGCCGCGCCGGAGCACGCGCACTTCGCGCTCGTGGTCGGGCGCTTCAACCACTTCATCACCGACCGCCTGGTCGAGGGCGCGCTCGACGGGCTTCGCCGCCATGGCGTCGGCGAGGAGCGCATCGTCATCGCGCGCACGCCGGGCGCGTACGAGCTTCCGCTCGCGGTCCAGCGCCTCGCCAAGAGCGGGAAGTACGCCGCGGTCATCGCGCTCGGCGCAGTGATCCGCGGCTCGACGCCGCACTTCGAGGCGGTCGCCGGCGAGGTCACGAAGGGCTGCGCGCAGGTGATGCTCGCGACGGGAGTGCCGGTGATCTTCGGCGTCCTGACGACCGACACCATCGAGCAGGCGATCGAGCGCGCGGGCACGAAGGC
>CAIUAC010000234.1 GCA_903896985.1 uncultured Sandaracinus sp. | reverse complement strand
GGGTGAGGCCGCCTCGGGTGATCTTGGTGGGTTGACCGGCTGCGCGGAGCGCGGCCAGGGAGAGGTGCGTCCGGCGCGTGAAAATCAGTGGAAAGTGGGGATTCCCGCTTCGCCGAAGAGCGTCCGGAGGACTCGCCTCGACGTCAAGATTGTGCTGCGGGGCGCCGTCGCGTAGGGTTCAGCGGTGGATAGCGCAGGACGAGTCAGCGGTTCGGATGGGCTATACGCCAATCGATCGTCACGGCACGTCAGGTAACGCGGCGATGGGCGTGACGAACAGTGTCCTCTCGAAGCCCGGTGAGGAGAGGCGCGACGCCTCCGCCGCGATGAGGCCGCCACCGATGGCGGGGATGCGGTCATACGCGAAACCATCGCCCGGCGCCGGCAGCTCCTTGCGCGCTCCATCCGACAACCGCATGAGTTCGTAGGGACGCGAACCGTCCGAGCCGAGGGCGTACCAGCCGTCGCCCACCGCACCGATGCCCTCGAACGCGACGGCGCTGACCAGCCGCAGCGCGAGCAGCGCCGGGTCGGTGGTGTAGGGCGAAGTCCACAGCTCGTAGCGGTCGAAGGTCACGCCGTCTGGGTGCGGGCCATAGCCTTGTGTCCAGGCCATGTCGACGCCGTCCGTGCCGAAGCCCTTCAGGTCGCTGCCGTCGGGCGTCTCGTAGAAGAGTGACGCGCCGTCCACGGTGCCGTGGAAGATCCGCGCGACGTAGCCCGCTCCCCACGCCTCCCAGAACAGGTCGCGTCCGACCAGAGCCACGACCTCAGGGCTCCCACCGAGCGTCGCGCCGCGGAGGACGTTGGAGCGCGTGCCCTCGTACAGCTCCATGTATTGCGCATTGGGTTCGGTGCGTGCGGCGTAGGTGGTCGCGGAGATCAGAAACAGATCCGCCACGCTCGCCTTGAGCCGGTTCACGCGGGCGAACGGGAGTGGCCAGTCCGTTGCGTCTTCGGCGATCACGTATTGGCGCTCGTCGTAGTGTTGCGCATCGGTGTCGGCCCACGTCGAGAACACCGCGCGACCGCCGCCGACGTTCGCGAAGCCCGTGGTGCACGCGATGGCCACAGGGCTACGGATCGCCTGCACTGCGGCATCATGCGAAGCCAAAATGGTGGTCTGCGTGATCGTGTCGCTGAAGCCGACGAAGACACGCAGCTCGCCTTCGACGAAGCCTTCCCGTACGGGGATGCCCGGCGCATCGAGCCGCTCGCAACCAGGAGCGGCACCCGCGGGGCACGCCGTCCACTGCGGCGTGTACACGGCGGTCGAATCACGCGCGTACTCGATCACGCATCCGTCCGCGTTGCCAGGTACCGTCGTCCACAGCGGGTCACGCCCCGCGTCGCCATTCGCTCCGTCTCGCCCGGCGTCGCCCGACGCGCCATCGCGCCCCGCGTCTCTGCCCGCATCGCCTCCCGCGTCGCGTCCAGCGTCGACGCCAGCGTCCCGCGGCAGCGTCACGCTGGTGCTGCAAGCCCCGCAGCCAATGGTCGCGAGACCCGCGAGCGCCAGCGCTCCGAGTCGTCCGCAGAGACGCAGGGGATTCAGAAGCATCGCCGTTCCCAGTCGCGCGTCGCGGCGCCGAACGATCTCTCACTGTACTCGACGGCGAAAGGTCGATCGCGGCGGTCGACGGTGAGGACCGTGAGGCCCGCCTCGTGGGCGCGAGCCTGCCCCGGCGCGAGCGCGCCGCGACCCGCCGCGACGCCGAGCGCCTGAACGTCGTCGCCATGGATGCTTAGCCGTATGACGACGTGTGTTTCTTCGTCGGAGGCGATGAGATAGAGCGTGCCGTCGGGTGCCGGCGCGAGCGCGAAGCGCGACGATCTGCGCAGCCGTGGCAGGTCGCGCAGCACGTCGACGTGCATGCCCCCTTGGGTGATACGGAGGAAACGCATCGTGTGTGGGCGGCCATAGCGCCGTGACCGGTGCTCGGGCTCGGGTTCGTCGAGCACGTAGAGCGCGTCATCTGCGGGGGAGTACGTCGCGGCGCTTATGCGCCCGAGGCTCGTGCCCGGCGGTAACGCGAGCGCGCGCGAACGCCCGGTGGACAGGTCGTACGCGAGGAGGTCGCCCGGATACCCTCCATCCTCCGTGACGCCGCCGCCATAGTAGAGCGTGTTCCTGCGAGCAGAGAGCACTAGGAGCGCGTCCGCGCGCGCGTCAGCGACAGGCGCGGTCGGCACTGTGGCGGCGCGTCCCAGCATCGGGACTTCTCCGCACTGCTGATTGCCGCAGGGTGGCGGAGGCGGCTGCGTCGAGAGCATCTGGAGCTTGCCGCTTGGGCTGACGTTGAGCGCGCGCGTGAGAATCTCGCGGCCTGGATCGAACGCGGCATAGCGAACGGCGGTTGCGGGGAGCCATGACACTGGCTCCGAGGCGGCGAGCCACTTGCCCTCGGTCGACCAAAGGTCCGACCCGATCCCAATGCCCGGCGCCACTTCAAGCGGCTCGGCAAAGAGATGGTTGTCGGCGAATGGCAAGAGGTCGCGCGTGTTGCAGCTGGCTCCGCCGCATGCCCCGGCCTTGACCTTCATCAGCCAGGCGCTTCCGACGACGCTCCCGGCCAGTCGGTACCCGGGGTGCGGGACCAGCAGTGGCAAGATGGGCCACTGGGCCGGGAGGGGCTCGATGATCGTGAAGGGCCTCTCGATCGTGCCAGCCCAGTAGCTGCTCGTGAGTTGGGCGAGCGGCTCCGTCCGATCCCACTCCCATGGCCTGCGCGTGTCGTAGTAACCGTCGACGATCGGGTCCGGCGGACCTGCCGTGTGCGTCCAGAGCACGCCGCGCAGTTGCCGGACGGGCGATCATCCGCGGCAAGACACCCATAGCGCAGCTGCGTCGTGGCGACGTGTTAGCGGGGTATGTCTGGACGGTGTTTCAGCCCGTGATTCTCACCGCACAGAACGTGACGAATGAAGCGCGTAACACTACGATGGGGCACGTCGACGAGGCAATTCTGAAGGCAACGGCTCTGTCGAGTAGGATCC
>CAIUAC010000233.1 GCA_903896985.1 uncultured Sandaracinus sp. | reverse complement strand
CTGCGGCACCACGTCTTCGCGTTTCCCGGCGACGCCGCGGCGTGGCGCCTGCGCCTCGCGCCGAGCGGGCAGGCGCTCCACGTCGAGGCGCGCGCCGAGACGGGCGAGACCCTGCTCGATCTCGTCGTCGCGCGGGACGTGCTGACCAAGCAAGTGAACGAGTACGTCGACGTCGTGCGGCGCCTGGGGCACGACGACGGCTCGCTCCATCCCGCGCAGCTCGAGGCCCTCGACATGGGCAAGAAGGTCATCCACGACGCCGCCGCCCGCGCGCTCGCGCGAGCGCTCCCGGAGCTAGGCGCCGACCACGAGACCTACCGGCGCCTCTTCACGCTCGCGCTCGCGCTGCGCGTCGACACGACGAAGCTGACCGGCATCTACGGGCACCGCCCGGTGCGCTGAGGCGGCGCGTCGTGCGCTGGTTCACGCCGGTGAGGTGCTCGCCACTGCGGGCTTGGCGCTCCTGCCCGCGACGAGCAGCAGCACCGCCGCGCTCGCGTACGCCGCGGCCCACTGATAGGGCAGCGTCGAGGGCATCGCCCACGGGAAGTACACGCTGCCCGTCGGCGCGACGGAGTGGATCACGCCGAAGAGCGCGAGCGCGCTGCAGATGAGGAGGGACGCCGCGGCGGGCAGGAACTTCTTGTCGATGAGGAACGCCATCGCGCCGCCCCAGAGCATCGCCGTCAGGATGAAGCCGTGCGCGAGCACGACCATCACGCCGCACGTCTCGATGAAGCCCGGGTTGAGGTGCGTGCGCGCGAGCGTGCCGGCGGGGTCGAGCGCGGCGCCGAGGAGCGCGCCCTCGTGCACCTGCGAGAGGAAGATCAGCACGAGCTGCGCGACGGAAGGCAGCACCGCGAGCGTGATGGCGACGGCGTGCCGCTTCGGCGGCGCGAAGTAGCCCTGCGTGGCGATCTCGAGCCCGACGAACAAGAGGATCGGCGCGAGCACGGGCTTCGGCAGCAGCTCGGACATGAACGCGAGGTAGCCGAAGATGCCGCCGAGCCCCACGAAGAGGCCCGTCGCGAGCGTGTACGCCGCGCGCCCGCCCATCTCCTTGTACGCGGGGTGCCCGATGTACGGCGTCGTCTGCGCGACGCCGCCGCAGACGCCCGCGATCAGCGTCGAGAGCGCCTCGGTCAGCAGGATGTCGCGCGTGCGGTAGTCGTCGCCCGCGAGCCGCGCGCTCTCGGTGACGTTGATGCCGCCGACGACGGTGAGGATCGCGAAGGGCAGGGCGAGCGGCAGGTACTCGCGCACGGCGAGCGGCATCCCCGTGAGGAAGCCGAGCGACGGCAGCGGCAGCGCGAACGCGAAGCTCGCCGTAGGCGCCGTGACGTGATGCACCGAGAGCCCGAGCGCGCTCATCGCGTAGTAGACGGTCGCGCCGATGGCGACGCTCGCGAGCACCGCGGGCGCGCCGAAGGGCAGGCGCAGCTTGGCGACGAGCGCGTAGAGCACCACGCCGAGCGCGAGCATCCCGGCGACGGGCTCGCTGAAGATCTCGCCGAGCTGCAGCGTGCCGAGGAGCGCGATGCCGACGCCGCCGATCGAGCCGAGCAGTCCCGCCTCCGGCACCCAGCGGCGCACCGAGTCGCCGACGAAGGCGAGGGCGAGCTTGAAGAGCCCCATCAGCACCATCACCGCCATGCCGACCTGCCACGCGACGATGGCCGCCTCGTGCTCCGGCATACGCGCCTTGGCCGCGAGGAACGCCGGTCCGAGCACCGTCAGCGCCATGCCGATGGTGGACGGTGAGTCGAGCCCGAGCGGCATCGCCGTCACGTCGCTGCGCCCCGTCTGCTTGGCGAGGCGGAACGCGAGCCAGGTGTAGATCAGGTCCCCGACGAGCACGCCGAGCGCGGTGCCCGGGAACATGCGCGTGTAGACGAGATCGGCGGGGAAGCCGAAGCCGAACACGAGGATCCCCGCGAGCACCGCGAGGTTGACGACGTTGTCGAGCATCAGCCCGAAGAAGGCGTTGACGTCGCCGGGCGTCGCCCAGCGGTACGAGGTGTTGGTCATGCGCGCGCGGAGTATTTCACGCTTCGCGCGGGGGCGCGTGACCGTCGGACAGCGCGGCGGCCCGGCCGCTCAGTCGGTGGGCCAGCGACCGAGCGCGCCGAGCGCGCTGCGGATCTCGACGCGGCTCGGAGCGTTGACGCGCAGGAGCGCGAGCGTCGTGCGCGCGACCGCGGTCTTGCCGACGACGAGGCCGTTGGCCGCCGAGAAGTGCGCTGCCCAATCGTCGGAGAGTGGGTTGAAGAGCGGCGTCAGCGTGCCCGTCTCGGGGTCGAGCGACGCGAGGTCCGAACCCTTGAAGCGGTTGCAGTCCAGGCAGGCGAGCGCGAGGTTCTCCGGCGCGGGTGGCCCGCCGTGCTTCTCCGCGATCACGTGGTCTGCCTCGTGGGGGAAGTAGGCGTCCTCCTCCGCGAGCAAGCAGTACTCGCACCGCGGCGCGTTGGCGCACCAGGCGGCGGAGGTCAGCCGGAATCAACGCTCAGCGGCTCCGGAGAAGCGCCGCGCGCGCGCCTTGACCAGCTGCATCAGGCGCTCGAGCTCGGAGTAGCGCTCGAGCTCCGCCTGCTCGTCGTCGGGCAGCGGGCCGTCCTTGGCGCGCGTCAGCAGGTCGCGGACGCGCGCAGAGGCCTCCTCGGACGGGCGGAAGGCCAGCACCGCGCCGCTGCCGCCGCCGCGCGCGAACAGGTCGACGATCTCGTCGTAGCTCTTCTCCGCAGCGCCCATGCGTTCGACGGTAGCACGACGTGCCGCGACCCAGCGCGTCCGGCGAGGAACGCCGCCCAGCAGCGCATACGAGGCGACGCCAGACTCGCGTCCGGCCCTTCGCCCGCAAGCTCCGGCCCCCGCCCGCTTGCGGGAGAGGGCTGGGGAGAGGGCGCCGCGCAGCCGTCAGGCGACCGCGTCGTCGAGCCACTCGAGGAGCGGCGCGATCGACTTCGCCTGCTTCACGACCCAGGCGACGAGCTTCTTCTCGTGGAGCAGCGCCGGCGGCGCGTCGGGGAACCGCAGCGCGAAGCCCTTCAGGCGGAGCAAGTCGGCGCGCGCGTGGTCGCTCGGATACGGGGCGGGGACGCGCTTGAGCGTGTCGTGCGCGACGAGCACGAAGCCGCGCTTCTGCGCCGCGGCGAGGAGGCGCGCGAGCGCGACGCCCGTGTCGGCGGCGAGCGCCGCGCGGAACTTCTCGAGGTCCTCCTTCTCGAGCATCCAGCGCCCCGCGGCGAAGAACGCCGGGTCAGCGCCCACCTGCAGATAGAGCCCAGTGCCCGTCATCGGCTGCCCGCCGCTCAGCGAGAGCGAGCCCGCGCAGTGCGTCTTGTAGGGCGTCTTGTCCTTGCTGAAGCGCGTGTCGCGGTGGAGCCGAAACACCTTCG
>CAIUAC010000232.1 GCA_903896985.1 uncultured Sandaracinus sp. | reverse complement strand
TCGTAGGCGCTGCGCTGAATGGCCTTGCCCGCGGCCTCGATGCGGCGCGGATCCGCGACGCACCAGGTGATCTCGAGGCCGAGCGCGGCCTCGAGGCGCGTGCGCAGATCCGGGTCTTCGCGGTTCGACACGAAGAGCGCGCGCTGCGCAGGCAGGCGCGCGCGGATCTGACCGAGCAGCTTCTCGGTGACCGTCTCGAACGCGGCCTCGGCAGCAGCGGCCGCGGCGAGGCTGTCCCCAGCCTCCGCCTTGGCGCGGGCAGCAGCCGACGCTGCGGCCGCCTCCACGTCGAGATCCGCCGGCTCGTTGAGCGCGTCTTGCAGGTCGCGCAGCCGACGGCGCAGGCGCCGATCGTTGCCCGGCATATCGCCCTCGACGAGGGCGAGCACGTCGTCCTTGATGTCGACGACGATCGGCGTGAGGTCCTTCGACGAGAGCGTGTCGAACGCGCCGATGAGCCACGCGATGAACGCCGTCTTCTCCGACGCGGGCGGCCGCGCGGCGATGACGTCCTCGCGCTTGGCGCGGTTGAGATACTCGTACCAAGTGCCGCGCGGACGGTAGCCCGGATCGAGCACCGACTTGAGCGCCGAGCCTCGGTCGCCGAGCCCAGTGACGAGGAAGCGGATCCGACCGACCGCCGCGCCCCAGAGCTCTGCGTCCGGCGCGCTCGCGCGCAGCCAGCGCAGGCGCTGAGCGACCTCGATCAGCTCGAGCACATCACCGTCCGACACTCGCACGCTGTCGGCGCGATCCACCGGCGGCTGCGTCAGCGAGCCCGCGATGCGCTCGACCGTCGAGCGAAGCTTCGCGAAGAGCTGCGGGCGATCCGACGCGGGCGGGAACTGCGCCGAGCCGTCGAGCCAGCCGTCGTCGAAGCCGGGCTGATTCACGGCAGTGTCGAGCCGCGTCTCGAGCAACTCGGCGAGCTCTGCCCAGCGGCGCGGCATCGGGCGCGGCGCAGGCTCCACGCTGCGCGACGCTTGCTCGACCGTCGTGTGCAGTTGCAGCGCGCGCACGGTGCCGGGCCACCAGATCTTGCAGAGGTGCGTGAGGCGACGCGCGATGTTCTGCGTGGTGTGCTGCACCATGCGCTCGGTCGGGTACTGCTCCTCGATGCTGCGCGCCCGAGAGATCCACGCGAGCACGTGAGCGCGCTGCAGGGTCGGCGCCATCAGGGCGACCTCGCCGACGGCGTCCTCGATGCGCGCCCGCACGGAGCCGAGGTCCGCGAGCGCGTCCTCCACCGTGAAGAGCGTGCGCGACGAGGCATCCGGATCGATGCTCGAGGCCGACGGCGCCGGCGCCGGACGAAGGACCGGCGGAGTGCCCCCACCGAACGTCGTGACGACCATGCGCGAGGGACCGCGCGGCCCCGACGACGCGAAGCCCTCGGTGACGGTCGTCATCTGCGGTCTCGGTCGATCGCGCACCGGCTCGATCGGCGCGCGCGGCGGCGCGGTGTCCGCGGAGAGCGCTGCCGCTCGCCGGTCCACCTGCACGTCGAAGGACGCTCGCGCGACCTTCGTCGGCAGCATCGCGCGAAGCGCGTCGGTGAGGGCAGTCGCCGCGTCGGCGCCGCTCCCCTCGAAGCGCTCGTCTTCGCCGCGGACGGTGCACGCCGCGCCTCCGTCAGCCCAAGCCACGGCATAGCCGAGCTCGCGCAAGATCTCCACGGTTGCGCGCGAACGAAGGTCGGTCGGCGCGCTGATTCCTGTCGGTCGGTCTGCCATCGGAACCCGGAGGATGACCCATAATCGGGGAGAGTGGGGACCTGATCGTAAAGTCCAGACTTTTCGCATTCGGAGCGGCGCCCGGCTTCGGCCCCCGCCGCGCCATGCCGGGCGAGAACGCGCGCCTCGCGCGCTCGGGGCAGCGGTCGAGGGCCACGCCTGCTAGCCTGCCGGGCCCATGGCAGCACGTTCCCCCGAGCTTCGATTGGCCGCCTCCGCCGCGACCGAGGCGAGCGACGGCGGCTCGGACGAGTGGCGCTGGCAGGTACGGCACGCGATCACCGATCTCGCCGCGCTCGAGGCTGCGCTGACGCTGACCGACGGCGAGCGCGAGGGCGTACGCCGCGCCCTCGCCGACGGCTTCCCGATGTCGATCACGCCCTATTATCTTGGGCTCTGCGACCCGCTCGACGCGGCGTGTCCGGTACGGCGGCAGTGCGTCCCCTGCGCCGACGAGGCGCTCACCGTGCCCGGCGATCTGCGCGATCCGCTCGGCGAAGAGGTGCACGAGGTCGCGCCCCACCTCGTGCAGCGCTACCCGGATCGCGTGCTCTTGCTCGCGACGGATCGCTGCAGCGTCTACTGCCGCTTCTGCACGCGCTCGCGGATGGTCGGCGCCGGCGGCGGCGTGCGCGGCTCAGCGCAGCTCGCGCCCGCCTTCGCGTGGCTGCGCGCGCATCCCGAGGTGCGCGAGGTGATCGTCTCGGGCGGCGATCCTCTCGTCGCGAGCACCGAGCGAATCGCGCAGACGCTCTCGGAGCTCGCCTCGATCTCGAGCGTCGAGCTCGTGCGGATCGCGACGCGCACGCCCGTCACGCTCCCGCAGCGCATCACGAGCGAGCTCTGCGCAGCGCTGCGCCTGCATCCCTCGGTGTGGCTGATGACGCACTTCAACCATCCGAAGGAGCTCACCGAGGCGTCGCTGCGCGCCTGCGCGCGCCTCGTCGACGCGGGCATCCCCGTGATGAACCAGACGGTGCTCCTGCGCTCCGTGAACGACGACGCCGACGTCCTCGAGCAGCTCTTTCGCGGCCTCGTCCGGACCCGCGTGAAGCCGTATTACCTGCTCCAAGCCGATCCGGTGCGCGGCACCGCGCACCTGCGCACGTCGATCGACCAGGGGCTCACGCTGATGGCGCGGCTGCAGGGTCGGCTGAGCGGGCTCGCGCTCCCGAAGTACATCGTCGACACTCCCGGCGGCCACGGGAAAGTCCCGCTCCTGCCTGACTACGTCGTCGCGCGAAACGGCGGCACGACGACGCTCCGCACGTTCCGCGGTGCGCTCGTCGACTACGTCGATCCGCCGGCAGCTTGCGCGCCGACGGTCGAAGCAGAGCGCCCCTGAAACGAGGACCGTGTTCCACGCCCGGCGACGCGGGCGGACGGGTGTTTTCCCATTGCGAGGACGACTCGAGGGTGTATAGGGGCCGGGACTCCCACGAGGTTTTGAGATGCCGCGAGTGCTCCTCCTCCACCAGACGTCCCTCGGCAAGAAGGCCATCGTCGCCGTCACGGGCGTGGTCATGTTCGGCTTCCTCACAGGGCATATGCTCGGGAACCTGCAGGTGTTCCGTGGCCCCGAGGCGCTGAACCACTACGCCGCCCTCCTGAAGGCGACGGCGCCGCTGCTGTGGGGCACGCGCATCGTCGTGCTCACCTCGGTCATCGCGCACATCTACTTCTCGATGATGCTCGCGGCGCAGTCCGGTGACGCTCGCCCGACGCCCTACGCGAAGCGCGAGAACAACACCGCGAACCTCGCGTCGATGTCGATGCGCCTGAGCGGCCCGACCCTCGGGCTCTTCATCGTCTATCACCTGCTGCACCTGACCCTCGGCTTCTCGCCGACGGGCGTGCACAGCGAGACCGACGTGTACGCGAACGTGATGTCGAGCTTCTCGATCTGGTGGCTCGCGGCGATCTACATCGTCGCCCAGCTAATGCTCGGGCTGCACCTCTTCCACGGCGCGTGGAGCTTCTTCCAGACGCTCGGCCTGAACCACCCGCGCTACAACGCGCTGCGCCGCTACTTCGCCGCGGGCATCACGCTGCTCATCGTCGGCGGCAACATCCTCATTCCTTCGGTGATCCTCTCGGGCTACCGGACGCAGGCGCAGTTGGACGCCGAAACCCCCGCAGCCCCCGCAGACGATGCGCCTGTCGAGGCGCGCAACATCGTGGTCGAGTGACGCTGATGACACTCGCGGAGACAACGCCATGGAGCTGAAGTCGAACGCCCCGACGGGCCCGATCGAGACGCGCTGGGACCGCCACCGCTTCGGAATGAAGCTCGTGAACCCGGCGAACAAGCGCAAGTACAAGGTCATCGTCGTGGGCACGGGCCTCGCGGGGGCGAGCGCTGCGGCGACCCTCGCCGAGCTCGGCTACAACGTCGACGCGTTCTGCTACCAGGACTCGCCGCGACGCGCGCACTCGATCGCCGCGCAAGGCGGCATCAACGCCGCGAAGAACTACCAGAACGACGGCGACAGCATCTATCGCCTCTTCTACGACACCGTGAAGGGCGGCGACTTCCGCGCCCGCGAGTCGAACGTCTATCGCCTCGCGCAGATCAGCGTGCAGATCATCGATCAGTGCGTCGCGCAGGGCGTGCCGTTCGCGCGTGAGTACAGCGGGCTGCTCGACAACCGCAGCTTCGGCGGCTCGCAGGTCTCGCGCACCTTCTACGCGCGCGGTCAGACGGGTCAGCAGCTCCTGCTCGGCGCGTATCAAGCGCTCGAGAAGATGATCGACGCGGGCGGCGTGAAGATGTTCCCGCGCCGCGAGATGCTCGACCTGATCGTCGTCGACGGCCGCGCGCGCGGCATCGTCACGCGCAACATGGTCGACGGCACGATGGAGATTCACATGGCCGACGCCGTGTGCCTCGCCACCGGCGGCTACGGCAACGTCTTCTACCTCTCGACGAACGCCAAGGGCTGCAACGTCACGGCGAGCTGGCGCGCGCACCGCCGCGGCGCGCTCTTCGCGAACCCCTGCTACACGCAGATCCACCCGACCTGCATCCCGGTGCACGGCGACTATCAGTCGAAGCTCACGCTGATGAGCGAGTCGCTCCGCAACGACGGCCGCGTCTGGGTCCCGAAGAACAAGGACGACGTCGGCAAGAAGCCCGGCTCGATCCCCGAGGAAGACCGCGACTACTACCTCGAGCGGATGTACCCGAGCTTCGGCAACCTCGCGCCGCGCGACATCTCCTCGCGCGGCGCCAAGACCGTCTGCGACGAGGGACGCGGCGTCGGTCCCGGCGGCCTCGGCGTCTACCTCGACTTCGCGGACGCGATCAAGCGCGTCGGCAAGGCCAAGATCGCGGAGCGCTACGGCAACCTCTTCGAGATGTACGAGCAGATCACCGCAGAGAACCCCTACGAGGTTCCGATGCGCATCTACCCGGCCGTGCACTACACGATGGGTGGCCTCTGGGTGGACTACAACCTCCAGAGCACGATCCCCGGGCTCTTCGTGCTCGGCGAGGCGAACTTCTCCGATCACGGAGCCAACCGCCTCGGCGCGAGCGCGCTGATGCAGGGGCTCGCGGACGGCTACTTCGTCATCCCGGCGACGATCGGCAACTACCTCGCGAGCGAGGGCGGCGGCAAGCTCTACGAGAAGCGCCCGGGAGTCGACCACGCCGAGGCGATCAAGGTCCGCGACGAGGTCTCGGCGCGCCTCGACAAGCTGCTCCACAGCAAGAAGCCGACCCGCACGCCCGCATCGTTCCACCGGGAGCTCGGCAAGCTGCTCTGGGACAACTGCGGCATGGGGCGCACAGCCAAGCGACTCGAGGCGGCCCTCGCGCGCATCCCGGCGCTTCGTCAGGAGTTCTGGGACACGATCCTCGTCCCGGGCACCGGCGAGGAGCTGAACCAGACGCTCGAGCACGCGGGGCGCGTCGCCGACTTCCTCGAGTTTGCCGAGCTGCTCTGCAAGGATGCGCTGCACCGCGAGGAGTCTTGCGGCGGGCACTTCCGCGAGGAGCATCAGGTCGAGGAAGGCCCTGAAAAGGGCGAGGCCCAGCGCAACGACGAGCTGTTCCAGTACGTGGCCGCGTGGGAGTGGAAGGGCGCGGATGCGCCCCAGGTCCTCCACAAGGAAGCGCTGGACTTCGAGCACGTGAAGCCTTCGCAACGCAGCTACAAGTAGCGGCTACGAGTAGATCGAGGAGAGACGACCATGGCAGGCGATGCGAAGACCATGAACCTCAGGCTCCACGTCTGGCGCCAGACGAGCGTCAAGGACGAGGGGCGCTTCGAGGAGTACGCCGCGAAGGGCGTGAGCCCGGGGATGTCGTTCCTCGAGATGCTCGATGTCGTGAACGAGGAGCTGATCACGACCGGCAAGCAGCCCCTCGCGTTCGACCACGACTGTCGCGAGGGCATCTGCGGCGCGTGCGGCGTCATGATCAACGGCAACGCGCACGGTCCGCAGGGCGCCACGACGACCTGTCAGCTGCATATGCGGTCGTTCTCGGACGGCGATGAGCTTTGGATCGAGCCTTGGCGCGCGAGGGCGTTCCCCGTGCTGCGAGACCTCATGGTCGATCGCTCGGCGTTCGACCGCATCATCGCGGCGGGCGGCTATGCCTCCGTGCGCACCGGCTCGGCGCGCGACGCCAACGAGATCCTGATCCCGAAGCAGAACGCGGACTCGGCGATGGACGCCGCGGCGTGCATCGGCTGCGCGGCCTGCGTCGCCGCGTGTCCGAACGCGAGCGCGGCGCTCTTCACGGCCGCGAAGGTCACGCACCTCGCAGAGTTGCCGCAGGGACAGCCCGAGCGGATGCGGCGCGTCGTCCGCATGGTCGATCAGATGGACATCGAAGGGTTCGGGCACTGCACGAACCACCGCGAGTGTGAGGCCGCCTGCCCGAAGCAGATCAGCGTCGCCGTCATCGCGCAGATGAACCGGGACTACCTGCGCGCAAAGCTGATCGCCCCCGCCGACAACGAGAACGCTGGCTCGGGCGGCTGATACTTCGATGGGAAAGACGGCGCGCTGAGCCAGGCTCGCGCGCCGTCGAGTCCTGAGTTCAGGACTCCCGCACGCTCAGACCGCGGCGGTCGCGATCATCACGAGTCCTGTGATGAACGTGCCAACCCCCGCGATGAAGCCAGCGAAGGCCACGTTGGGGTGTCGGTCGACGAAGCGCCCGGCCTCGCGCGCCATACGCTTGGTCATGGTCGCGTGACACTGCACGGGGATTCGCCCCTCCTGAATCGCGTGCAGGACGGCGAGCATCTCGTCGGCGCTCTGATAGCGGGCGCCGATGCCCTTGGCCAGGCCCTTGCGAACGAAGTGCACGAGCTCCGCCGGGTAGCCCTGCGCGCCGTTCGTCGACGACAGTGAGAGCGCCATCTTCGTTGGCTCCTCGTTGACGACGCCGTGCAGCAGCCCCGGCAGCGTCGTCTTTTCCTCGAGGTAGTGGCGCAGCGCAAAGAGCTCGTGAAACACGACACTCGCGCTGTAGAGGTCGGAGCGCGCATCGAGCGCCGCGTTGTCCCCGCGCGCTTGCTCGGGCGACATGTACGCGGGGGTGCCGAGGAGGTGCCCCGCCTGCGTCTGCAACGCTCTCCGGGACTTGCTGCCATCGAGTGAGCTCGCCTCACCCACGACCTCTGGGGGCGCCTCGGCCGCGTCGGCCGGGGGCTCTGCACCGCCGATGCGCTTCGAGATGCCCCAGTCCATCAAGACGACCTCGCCGAAGCGCCCGATCATGATGTTCGCGGGCTTCAGATCGCGGTGCAGGATGCCGTGCGAGTGCGCGTAGCCGAGCGCTTGGAGGAGCTGCACGGCGATGCGGATGCGCTCCTCGAACGAATAGCGCGCCGTGTAGACGGGGTCGCGCGCGCGGAGGCGCTCGATCACATGCTCGAGCGTGTCGCCGTCGACGAACTTCATCACGAAGAAGTAGCGCCCCTGGGCGTCGAGCCCGACGTCGTGGATCGGGATGATGCCGGGGTGCTCGAGCGTGCCGATCGTGCGCACCTCCTCCACGAAGCGCGCGAGCGTCGCGGGCCGGACCGCTTCGGGGAGCATCCGCTTGATCGCCACCTCGCGCCCGATGTCGTGATCGCGCACGAGCGCGACCTCGCCCATGCCGCCCGCGCCGAGCGACTTCATCTGCTCGTAGCGTTCCCGCGTGGCGTCGACGACGACAGGGCGGGCGTCAGCCCCGACGTCGATGCGCGGCAGGACCGTCGTGTGCGTGCGCCCCCCGTCGCGGGTCGGGAGGACCGCGCCGACTTTGGCCGCAGGCGCGTGCAGCGTCGCGGCGAGCGAGACGTCGCTGATCGTGTCGGCAACGGAAGCAGCGTCGAGGGTCGGGGCGAGGGACGTGGCGCTCATCGCGGCATCGTAGTCCTGGGCTCCCGCCTCGTCACCCCCGCCGCGCGCCGCTCAGCGCGCCTCTCTCAGCCTGACGCGCACGACGTAGGCGAAGAGCCCGACGGCGACCACCCCGACGCCGAGCGCGATCCACGCGTAGGTCGACGCGAGCGAGGAGAGGCGTCGCCAGTTGCCCCCGACGGCCCAGCCGAGCACGAAGAGCAGCGCGTTCCAGGCGCTCGCGCTGACTGCGCCCCACAGGATCACCCGCGACACGGGCACGCGCGCGAGGCCCGCGCCGACGAAGAAGAACGCCCGCAGCGCTGGCAGAAAGCGATTGAGCGCGAGGTAGACCGCGCCATGCCGCTCGAAGCGCAGCTGCACCTCCGCGAGGGCGGCTCGAGTGCGCCGACCTCGCAGCAGGCGCGGCGGGTTCCCGGGGTCGCGCGCGATTCTTCGGCCAACGGCGTACGCGCCGAGCCCGCCGAGGACGGAGCCGACGTCGATCGCCAGATACACGAGCCAAGGGGAGTAGCCGGCGCTGCCCGCGAGAAAAACGCCGAAGAGCGTGATCGTGTCGCCAGGGAACGGCGGGAAGACATACTCGAGCGCCGCAGCGAAGCAGAGCGCGAGGTAGCCAAAGGGCCCTTCGTGCGACGCTAGCCACCGCAGGAGAACGTCGGTCATGTCCGCGGTCCCATTCTCTCAGCCATCCCCATCGCTGCTCCCACCCGTGCCGCTCACGCCAGGGTCACGGATCGCCGTGATCGCGCCGGCGGGTCCGTTCGACGCCGCTGCGTTCGAGGCCGGACTCGCGCGGTTGCGTGCGCGCTACGAGGTGACGTTCCGCGACGATCTGCACGCGCGCAAGGGCTACTTCGCTGGCGACGACGCGCGGCGCCTCGCCGAGCTCCACGGGGCGCTCGTCGATCCGAGCGTCCGCGCCATCGTCGCTGCGCGCGGCGGCTACGGCTCGGGGCGGCTGCTCGCGTCGCTCACGCCAGCGCTCGTCCGCGACTCGCGCAAGCTGCTCATCGGCTTCAGCGACCTCACCGCGCTCCACGCGCTCTGGGCGCGCGCAGGGCTGCGCAGCCTGCACGCGTCGATGGTCTGCGGGCTCGGAGCGCGCTCGACGAGCGACGCGCTGCTCGCGCGCTGGGTCGAAGCGGCCGAAGGCGCCCCTCCCGACATTGTTC
>CAIUAC010000231.1 GCA_903896985.1 uncultured Sandaracinus sp. | reverse complement strand
GGTGTCGTTGACGCCCGAGACGATCTTGCGGAAGTCGCCGCCGTGCTTGGCCGCGTCTGCGCGCGTCTGCAGCTTGCCGTCGGCAGCCGCCTTCGCGAGCATCCCCGCGTCCGCGACGAGCGCGTTGACCGCGTCGACGCAGGTGTTGAGGTTGTTCTTCAGCGTGTTGAAGTCGCCATTGTACGGGTCGGTGATCTTCGGCGGGATATCGCCCTTGGAGATGCGGTCGACGTAGTTCGCCGCGACGTCGAGCGGGCGCGTGAACGCGTCCATCGTGTCGTTCATCCCCTGCACGATCGGGCGGAACTCGAAGTTGATCGACTCGACGTCTGCGCGCGTGCCGATGCGCCCGTCGACGACCGCCGCGGCCAGCTTCTCGCTCTCCTTCGTCAGCGCGGTGAGGATCGAGGAGATGTTGCGCCCGAGGAACAAGGCTGCGCCGACGGCGACGATGAGCCCGAGTAAGATCGACGCGACCATCATCGCGGTCATCCTCGTCTCCAAGGCTTGCGCCTCCACGCGCGATTCGTTCGCGACGCGGAGGTTCAGCGCGAGCACCTCATCGAGCAGGTCCTTCGCCGCCTTGTTCGAGGTCGCGGTGGCCAAGACCGCGGCGTACGTGTGGCCGCGCAGCACCTGCAGCTCCGGAGCGTCGAGCGCCGTCCCAGAGGCCACGGCGGCGTCGACGGCACGCGCGCCATCTTCGACGGCCGTGTGGTCCTGCTTCCACTTGTCCCAGGCAGGTAGGAAGCGTCGCCAGAGCGCGGCTTCCTCGGTGGTCTGCGGCAGAGGATCGTAGATGGCGCGCCCCGCGTCCGCTTGCCGGAAGGCCTCGCCCATGTGCTGAAAGGCGGCGCGCCGGAGCGCCGGTTCGTAGCGGAGCATGGTCATCACGCGCTCGTCGGCCTGCACCGTCGCGAGCGTGTTTCGGAGGTCGCCGAGGGCTGCGATCGACGGCAGGCGATTCTCGCCGACCTCGTTGAGCGCGTCGCCCAGTCCCGCGATCGCGCGGTAGCCGACCCCGCCCACCACCAGCAGCCCGACCGTCAGCAGGCCGAAGCCGAACAGGATCTTCTTACCGAGTGTCAGATTCATCGTTTCCCCCCCCAGAGAGTTCACTGCTGTCGTCTGAGCGCGCGTGCCGTTCACGCGCCGCTGTCGCTGATTCGCGTCGCTTCGTCGGTCGTCAGCGCCTTGCCGATGTCGAGCAGGAAGATCACGCGCTTGTCGGCCTTGCCGATGCCGAGGATGAAATTCGTGTCGACCCTCGAGGCGCCGAACGTGGGAGTCGGCTCGATGTTGCCGGGCTTGATGTCGAGGACCTCGACGACCTCGTCGACGAGCAGGCCCATCGTCAGGTCCTCGCCGCGGAGGGCGTACTGCACGACGATGATCACCGTCTGATCGGTCGCCTCAGTCTTCTCCATGCCGAACTTCAAACGCAGATCGAGGACTGGGATCACCTTGCCGCGCAGGTTGATGACGCCGCGGATGACGTCCGACGTCTTGGGCGCGCGCGTGATCTCCATCAGCCCGATCAGCTCGCGCACCTTCAGGATCTCGAGCGCGTACTCCTCGCGCCCGAGCTTGAAGGTCATGTACTTGCCCGCGAGCGTCGCGCCGAACTCCGCCTCGGCCTTGCCAGTCTTGTCGTCTGCCATCTGAAATCCCCCGTTTGCCGCGATCCCGCGCCAACCGATACGACCGCGCCGAGCTAGCGCACCGCGTCTGCGATCAGAACGGCCCCGATTCTCCGCGCTGAGGGAGCCCGACTCGATTGGGGCCGCGGACCGGCCAGTTCTGTGCGCAAGCAACGCCGAATTGACGGCAGGCCCGGAATTGTCCTGGATTCGCGGGTGACCGCGAGGCGTCGAGCGCGAGCGGGCGGCTCTCTCAGCGCTCGACCACGACCCGCACGCGCTCGAGGAGCCGCGCGACGCCCGCGTCGAACGACGGCTCCGGCGTCAGCAGCGAGAGCACGACGTACGCCTCGTCGGCGAAGTCGAAGAAGTAGCCCGGCTGCACGACGACGCCGTCGTCGGCGAGCAGGCGCAGCGCCCACTCGTCCTCGGAGAGCACGCGCGGCAGGCGCAGGCAGGCGTACCAGCCGCCCTCCGCGGCGAGGAGCGTCGCAGGCGAGCGCGCGTCGAGGTGCGCGCGAATCGCTTGAAAATTCCTGGTCACGCGCGCGTGAATGGCGCGCTCGGTCGGGGCGCGCGCGGCGAGCAGGGCGGGCAGCGCGTGCATGATCGGGGCGCTCACCGAGAGGAAGGTGTCGCCGATCAGCTCGAGCCGCGCGAGGGCGCAGCGCACGTCGTCGTCGGGGCCCGCAACGAGCGTGAACGCGAGCTTCAGCTGCGGGAGCCCGGCGAGCTTCGAGAGCCCCGACATCGCGAAGGTGAGCACCTCGGCGTCGTTCGCGGCGGACACGACGCGTCGCGGGTCGTCGGTCAGCGGATAGCGCGCGAAGACCTCGTCGGAGACGAGCGGCAGCCCGAGCGCCGAGAGCGCGCGCAGCTCGTCGCGCTTCAGGTACGAGCCGGTCGGGTTGTTCGGATGCACCAGCAGGATCGCGCGCGTGCGCGGGCCGCGGGCGCGGCGCAGGGCGTCGAGATCGACGTGCCACTCGCCGTCGTAGCGGAGCGGATAGGGCGTCAGGCGCACGCCCTCGAGCGCGGCGAGGTGCGCGAGGAGCGGATAGCTCGGCTCGGGCGCGAGCACGTCGTCGCCCGGATCGCAGAGCGCTTTGAGCACAAACGAATACGCCTCGCTCGTGCTCGCGGTGAGCAGCACGCGCGAGGCGTCGGCGCCGGGGACGCCGTGCGCGCGCAGGTCCGCGGCGACCGCCTCGCGCGCGGTGTGGAGGCCGAGCGCGTCGGGCGCGTAGTCGAGCGCCGCCGCCGAGGAGAGGGCGCCGAGGATGGCGTCGGCGTCGTAGGGAATCCCCGCGCGGGTCGGGTTCGAGACGGTGAGGTCGTAGAGCGGGCGACCGGCGGCGCGCGCCTCAGCGAGCGCGAGGGCGAGCGCGTTGGGGGTGCTCTCGTGGGCGCTGCGCTCGGAGAATCGCGGGCGGGACACGCGCGGACGGTGCGGGGAGTCGGCGCGAGGTGCAACGCGGGTGCTCGCCCGCCGGCGACTGAATCGACACGGCGGACGGCAAAGACCCTCCAGAGAATCGACGGCCAGACCGTTCTGGCGTGCGCGGCCTCGGCGCGTTGTCGAGCCGCGAGATTACCCGGCGATCAAGGAGAGCACGATGCGCGGAATGACCCTCCTGATGGTGGCAGCGTGGTTGTTGGTCTCGGCGTGCGGTGGCGCGTCGACCCCGGTGGAGCACGGCGGCGCAGGCCATGGCGCGGTGCACTGGGCCTACACCGGCGAAGGCGCCCCGGAGCATTGGGGCGAGCTCTCCGAGGAGTTTGCGACCTGCGGCACGGGTCAGGCGCAGTCGCCGATCGACATCGTCGGCGCGGCTGGCACCGATCTGCCGGCGCTCGTCTTCCACTATCAACCTGCGCCGCTGTCGCTGATCAACAACGGGCACGCGATCGAGCAGGAGTTCCCCGAGGGCAGCACGCTCGAGTCGAGCGGGCGCACCTACACGCTCAAGCAGTTTCACGTGCATGGACCGTCCGAGCACACGCTGAATGGGCAGTCCTTCCCGATGGAGATGCACTTCGTGCACCGCGCCGAGGACGGCTCGCTCGCGGTCGTCGGCCTGTGGATCCGCGAGGGCGCCGAGAACGCGGCGCTCGAGGGCTTCTTCGCCAACATGCCGACCGCAGAGGCGCGCACGGCGGAGCCCGAGGGGCTGACGCTCGACCCGGCGACGATCCTCCCCGCTGATCGCACCTACGCGCGCTACAGCGGCTCGCTGACGACGCCGCCCTGCACGGAGGGCGTCGCCTGGCACATGCTGCAGCAGCCGATCGAGGCGTCGGCCGAGCAGCTCGCGCGGTTCGCGGCGCTCTACTCGGGCACGAACCGCCCGGTGCAGCCGCTGCACGAGCGCGCGCTCGAGCTCGACAACACGCCTTGAGCTGAGCCTCGAAGGTCGCGGGCGACGGCGCCCGCGCAGCGCCCTCTGCCGCGCTACCATCGCGTCCCCGTGTCCGGCGAGAAGACAGAGCAGCCTACCGAGAAGAAGCTCCGCGACGCCCGCAAGAAGGGGAAGGTCGCGAAGAGCCGCGAGCTCGGCACGGCGGCG
>CAIUAC010000230.1 GCA_903896985.1 uncultured Sandaracinus sp. | reverse complement strand
TCGGTCGCGACGACGAAGAGGCGTTGGCGCGCAACGACGCCGTCGCGACACGCCTCGCGACGGCCCGTTCCCAGGGACTGCTCACCGGCTACCGCTCGCTGCACGCGTGGCTGCGCTCCTCCAGCCTTCAGGAGGCGACGAGCAGCGCCTTCGGCGAGCGCTCGGCCCTACGCGACCGCGTCCTGCGCGCGCTCACGGCGGAGGGCTTCCGCGGCGAGGCGTTCGCACCCTTCACCCGCGAGCTCTCCGCGCCAGCCCCGCTGCCCCTGCGGTTCGCGGACCTGCGTGGCACTGCCCTCGAGCCCATCGTCCGGAGCCTTCGCGTGCAGGTTGATGGGCGCGTCGCGCTGCTCACTCCCGTGTCGGGGGTGCGAGATCCAGCGGCGCTGATGGCACGGCTGCGAGACGTACCGGGGACCCACTGGCTCGATCAGCGGGCGCTCATCAGCGCAGCCTACGGTCGCTTCCGTTCGCGTACGATCGAGCTGGTCTTGGTCGGGCTCGTGCTCGTCGTGCTGCTCGTCGTGGTGCGCTATCGCAGCGTCCGACTCGGGCTCGCGGCGGTGCTTCCCGCTGTGCTCGCGAGCGTGCTGACGCTCGCCGTGCTCAGCCTCGCTGGAGTCGCGATCAACCTCATGCACTTCATCGGACTGCTACTCGTGCTCTCCATGGGCGAGGACTACGGAGTGTTCCTCGTCGAGAGCCGCGATGACCCAGCAGAACTGGGGGTGACCATGCTCGGCGTGATCGTCGCGATGCTCACCACGGTGCTCTCCTTCGGGTTGCTCGCGCTCAGCGTGAACCCAGCGCTCCGCGCGATCGGGACGACCGCGGGGCTCGGGATCCTACTCGCGACCCTGCTCGCGCCCGCCGCGCTCGTGCTCCTGCATGAGCCCAACGAAGGCACGGCACATCCATGACGCGGCCGCGCCTGACCGCGCTGTGCGTCTCGATGATGCTCGCCGCGTGCGGGGGTGCCGCTCAGCGTCGCGCCGTCGTTCCCTATCCAGGGATCGTCCACGCGCCGGGGCAGTACCCGGACGATTTCCTCGCACGCCAGCACATCGACACGCAGCACGACGGTCGTGACGTCGGCTTCGATGCGGTGCTCCAAAAGCGTGGTGACACGCTGGTGCTCATCGGTCTGACTCCCTACGGTTCCCGGGCCTTCGTCCTCGAGCAGCGCGGCACTGGGATCACCTTCACGTCGTCGATGCCGGGGGAGCTGCCGTTTCCCCCGAGCTACATCCTCCTCGACGTACACCGCGCGCTGCTCGCTGGGTTGCCAAGACCTGCGGGGACTGCGCTCGCGGACGGCTCCCACGAAGGGGTGGTCGACGGTGAGCGGGTCAGCGAGCGCTGGACCGCCGCGCACCTCGTCGAGCGGCGTTTCGAGCGTGTGGACCAGCGCCCCGCGGGGGCCATCGTCGTGCGCTACGGCGGCGAAGGGCTCACCGCAGACGGCACGCCGACGGGGGTCATCACGTTGACGAACGGGTGGCTCGGATACCTGCTCCGCGTCACGACGTCGGAGCACCGGAGTCTGCCGAGCGCTCCTCGCAGTCGTTGAACAGAGACGGGTCGAAGCGACGGCGCCCCGAGCTGAGCAAGGTGTTCTGAAACTTGTTGTCGTCGCGCCAAACGTCGCCCGCGAGGATCGAGATCAACCCCGCGCGCATCTCTGGATCGGGACGGGTGGCGAAGAAGAGATTCTGCACGATCCCCGTGTGATAGAACGACCCGACGAGCGACGAGAAGCTCACATAGGCGCGCTCCATCGACGCCGACAGGCTCTCTGCGAGTCGGGGATCGGACTCGCGGCGCTCGGCGAGCGCGGGTATCAGCGCGTCCGCGAGACGCTCGCCGGCGAACATGGCGAGAGACACTCCCGACGAGAACACCGGGTCCAGGAAGAGCGAGGCGTCACCGATGCACGCCCACCGCTCGCCCCGATTCTTCGTGTTGCGGTAGCTGAAGTTGCGAATGATGCGCGCAGGCGTGCGTCGCCCGCCCGCCGTCAGACGCTGGATCATCGGTGAGGCGGCGATCATCTCCTCGAGGAGGCCCAAGTGGATCCCCGGTCGGCGGCTCACGACGCCGACCGAGAGCCGACCACCGAAGAGCGGAATGAGCCACATCCATCCGTCCTCGATGATCAGGATGCGGATGTTCCCCGTCGCGGCGAGTTCGCGCTCCACCTCCG
>CAIUAC010000229.1 GCA_903896985.1 uncultured Sandaracinus sp. | reverse complement strand
TGGCGAGGATGGCGATCGACGCGTTCTGGTCGAGCGTGCAGCCGGCGATGGTCGAGTCGCTCGAGGTCACCGACTGCGTGAGGTTGATGCCGTAGGAGGAGCTGCCGGTGATCAGGCAGCCGCTCAGCGAGATGCTGGCCGTCGCGTCGACTTGAAGGCCGGTGGGGTTGTTCGTCGCGGTCAGGTTCGCGAACGTGCCCGGCGTGGCGAGGAGATGCAGCCCCGTCTGGCTGTTGTTCTGGAAGGTCGAGTCGGTGAACGTCGCGCCCGGCAGAGACGAGCGCACTCCGTGGATCGAGTGCTCGAGGATGACGTTGCTCATCGACGCGCTCGTCGCCGTCGCGTCGAGGACGACGCCGTACCAGGTGCCCGGGGTCGTGCCCGAGGTCGCGCGGAAGCGCACGGGCGAGGCGGCGCTGCCGGTGGCGTTGAAGTCGCCGCGCACCGTCAATTCGACGCGCGCGGTGTCGGCGCCCGCGACCATCCCGTCGGTCGCGTTGAACTGCACGATCGTGCCCGCCTGGATGTTCAGGAAGGCGCCGAGGGGCACCGTGATGTCGCCCTGGATGGTGTAGGGCGAGCCTGCGGGCGTCCAAGTCTGGTTGATGACGTTGCCGCCCGCGATGATGGTCTCGGCGGACGCGGCGCCTGCGGCGGCGAAGACGCCGACGAGCGCGAGGAGCATCGACGAGAGGGCGCGAGCGGCGAAGCGAGACGGACGCATGGGTACCTCGACCCGCGATGATACGCGCGTCGGGGGCGTTTCTACCTCGGCCGCGCCAGGAACCGGACGGCCGCCGTGAAGCGCCGTCGCCAGGCGCGCTCGTCGTGCCGCCCGCGGGAGTCCACGCGGAATTTCAGCGTCTTGTCGTCGTAGCCGCGCCCGCGCAGCACCTCGACGACGCCGCGCGCCGGCGCGACCATCCCGCGCCCCTCGCGCGTGCCGATGTCGACGTAGATGCGCGAGGCTGCCGGGCGCGGCGCGTGCGCGACGTACTCGGCGATGCGGCCGCGCGCGAACCAGAAGGACGGCGACAGGCAGAGGGCCGCGCCGAAGCGGTCGGGGCGCGCGTGGTGCGCGTACATCGCCGCGAGCCCGCCCATCGACGAGCCACCGATGATCACGCCGCTCGCCTCGGGCCGCACGCCGAGCTTCTTCCACGCGTCGGTGACGACCTCGTCGGCGAGCCAGTGCACGAGCGCCGGGAGCAGCCCGCGTGAGCGCTCCGTCGCGAAGGGCGAGAGCTCGTCGAGGCGCTCTGCGCCGCCGTGCTCGACCGCGACGACGATGGGCGCGTTGCTCCGCAGCTTCTCGACGCCCTCGTGCGCGCGCCAGCCGACGCCGCCGAACGATGGGCCGTCGTCGAAGACGTTCTGTCCGTCGAAGAGCACGAGCAGCCCGGGGAGGCGCTTCTTGGGGCGGGCGCGCGGGACGTAGAAGCGCAGGTGTCGCGGGCCGACGCCGGGGACGTCGAACGGGCCGAGCCGGTGGAGGATGGCGGTGTCGAGCATCGGCGCGCCGATCTATGCGCCCGGGCTCGAGGGGGCGAAAGAGCCCGACCGAAAAATAGTTCGCAACCCCCGGAAGCCCGCCCCGATAAGCGGCGCGTCCTCCCCGGGTGCGTCCACTGGTCGCCCCTCGGCGCCCGGCGGGGACGCCCAGCGTTGGCCTCGATTCGTTGTCGTCAGACGGTTGCTGCCCTCGGCCGCTCGGAGCCTGCTCGTTGTGTTGCGCAGGCTCCGGGTGGCCGGAGGGTTCGTTGCTACTCGACGAGCAAGAGGCCGGGCGGGAGGGACTCGCCGAACACGCGGCGCTCTTCGGCCTCGGCGAGCACCGTCGGCTCGCGCACCATGCCGGGCCAGGCGGCGGCGGCGCCGTGCTTCTCGAGGCGCGCGGCGACCTCGAAGCGGAGCTGTTCGGGCAGGTCGCGCTCGCGGTCGCCCGAGGCGCGCGCGAGCTGCGCGGCGGCGAACATCGCGGTGTCGATCTTCGCCCAGTCTTGCCGCAGCGCGAGCGCGAGCCACATCGTCGCGGTGTCGCGCGGCAGCACCTGATGGGCGCTGCCGTAGAAGGGCACGCGCGCGCCGAGGCGCCCGACGGCCCACCACGTCTGCTTCGGCTCGTCGTGCTTGACGAGGCGCTCGACGAGCCAGCCGCCGACCTCCGCCTTCTTCGCGGGCGAGAGCCGCTCGAGCGAGCCGGCGAGGCGCACCATATCGTCGTGCCCGAGCATCTTCGGGCCCTTCGGGCGCGGGCGTGGGCGGGGCGACGGCGGCATCAGGTAAAACGCGAGCTGCTCGACGATGCGCGTCTGCGCGTCCTCGTCGAGACCGCCAGCGATGCGGCGCCAGAGCGTCCACCACTCTGCCCAGACCTGCGCCTCGGGCGCGAACTGCACGCCCTCCTCGAAGTGCGCCCAGAGCTGCTTCGTGCGCCAGTCGTCGAGGGGATAGCCGTAGCCGGGGCGCAGGCAGTAGCCGGTCAGGTTGAACCAGAGGCGCTCGTGATCGGCGCTCCTGCGGCGGCGCCTGCTGCCCGCGAGCAGCGCGCCGAAGAGCTCACGCAGGAGCGGCGTCGTCCAGGTGTCGCGGGCGCCGAGCGTCTTCTCCAGATCTTGACGGAGTGTCTTGATCTCCTTGGTCGCCAGGTCTTGCGCGCTCTTGCCGAAGAACGAGTGGATGCGCGCCGTCGCGTCCGCGAAGCGCGGATGGAGCTGCGTGATCGCGCGCGTCGCGCCCTCATCCGTCGCGTCGCCGCGGAGCCCCATCTCGAGCTTCCAGCGCCGCCCGCTGCCCTCGTCGATGCAGCTCAGCTCGAGCGTGCCGACCTCCGTCAGCGCGGCGGCGAGGCGCACGGGCACCTCGCGCTTGTCCGCCGGGCCCTCGCCCTCGAGCACCGCGACGATCGGCGGCAGCTCGGCGAACGTCGGATCGTCGGGCTCGAGGTCGAGCAGCTCGCCCGCGCGGAAGGTGTGCGCCTCGGCTGTGGAGGTCACGAGGTGGAAGCGCACCGGCTCGCCGACGCGCAGCGAGAACGCGCGCTCGCGGAGCACGAGCTCCTCGCCCTCCTCTGCGCCGCGCGGCAAGAGGCAGACGGCGCGGCGGGGGCTGCCCGCCTGGCCGCTCGTCACGACGTGATAGCTGCGCGCGCTGCCGCCGCCGATGCGCAGCCCGACGCCGCGCCGCGCGAGCC
>CAIUAC010000228.1 GCA_903896985.1 uncultured Sandaracinus sp. | reverse complement strand
TCGGGGTCCCCCGCCTCGAGCAGCAGCGCGCGCGCCTCGCGGGACGCGCGGAGCCCGCGACCGAGGAGCCACAGCACGAGCAGGCCGCTCAGCAGCACGAGCGCGATCCCCGCGAGCAGCCGGACACGCTCGCGGGTCGCGAGCGCCCGCGCGATCGCCGCGTCGCGACCACTGACGGCCGTCGGCGTCGCGAGGCGCTCCGCGTCGAGCGCCGCGAAGGTGAAGCGCGCCATTCGGAGGGCGAAGGCGCGGTCGCGGTCCTGCGCGTAGCCCGCCATCGCGGGCTCGAGCGGGGGCGCTTCGTACGCGTCGCGCGCGACGTGCACGTAGCGCGAGGCCGCCGCGCTCGAGTCGAAGAGATCCGTGCGCGCCTGCACCTGATGCGGCACGGCGCGGTCGAAGCGAAAGCCCGGCAGCGCGCGCGGATGGTCGAGCGCGCCGGCGGCGAACGCGTGCGTGTACACCCAGCGACCTTCGGCGAAGACGTCGATGATCACGGGCCGGCCGCGCGGCGCGCCGAGCACATGAACGCTCGGCGTGCTGCCGAGGAGCCCGAACGGCGAGACCTCGAGCTGCAGCTCACCGAGGGCGACCGGGAGGCGCAGCGTGCGGCGTCCAAGCTCCGTGCCGGCGCGGCGGAGGATCAGCGCGGTCTCGCCCTCCGGCCCGTGCACGCGCGCGCTCAGCGAGACGACGTCGGGCTTCGTCAGGGGCGCGGCGGCGGGCGCGGCAGGCTCGACCGAAGGCGTCGCGTCGAGCGCGACGTCCACGGGCGGATCGCCCACGCGCACGAGCACTTTGCAGGGCACCTCTGGCACGCACGTCGCGCCGACGACGCGCACCTCGATGCTCGGATCGAAGGGCGCGCCCGGCTCCGAGGGCGGCGCTGCGGGTAGAAAACGCCCCACTGCCAGCATCGCGAGCGGCGCGACCTCACGCGGTGCCGGCTGCCCAGCCGACGCCTCAGGCCCCACGACGAACGGCGCCCGCACGGCCGCGGACCGCGCGCGAGCGACCAGCGTGTAGCGCCCCGCGGCGAGCGTGCGCGGCACGACGAGCGCGCCCTCCATCGACTTCGCGGGCGACACCAGGAGGCGCGTTTGCGCCTGAATCTGCTCGTGCGCGTCGATGAGCGTGACGTCGATGGGCGCGGTCGTCAGCGTCGGTCCGTCGGGCTCGTCGAGGCGGCCGAGCAGGTTGGCTCGGAGCGCCACGCGATCACCCGGGCGCGCGGCGGAAGGCGCGACGAGCTGAAGCTCCGTGTCCGGACCGGCCTGCTCAGACGCGAGCACTGCGCCGACGACGAGCGCGACCGAGACCGGCGCGAGCACGCCGACGACCCAATCAGCGAGCTTGCGGCGCAGAGACCCGCGGCGGCTCACGCCCGTGCTCGCCGGCGTGGTCAGGCGCGCGCCTTCTGGCAGCCGACGCACACGCCGTAGAGCTCGTGCCGATGGCTCGAGAGCGCGAAGCCGTGCCGCCGCGCGACCTGCTCTTGCAGCTCCTCGATGGCGTGGTCCTCGAACTCCTCGATGCGCCCGCACTGCACGCAGATCAGGTGATCGTGGTGCTTCTCCGCGTGCGCGAGCTCGTAG
>CAIUAC010000227.1 GCA_903896985.1 uncultured Sandaracinus sp. | reverse complement strand
TCGATGATCATCAGCCGCACGCGCGCGGCGGGGGCGATCGAGCGGTTCCGGACGAAGATGCGCGAGGTATCCGTCGGTCGGTCGCCGCGGAGGTTCAGCGACACGCGCGTGCCGATGCCGCGCTGGCTCTCGACCGTGACGTCGCCGCCGAGGCTGCGGATGATCCCGAGCGTCACCGACAGCCCGAGCCCGGTTCCGACGCCGGGCGCTTTGGTCGTGAAGAACGGCTCGAAGACGCGCGCGCGCACCTCCTCGCTCATGCCCGCGCCGTCGTCCTCGACGACGAGCACGACGCGCCTCCCCTCGCCCTTCGCCGAGATCGTGACGAGCCCGCCCTCGCGCGCCGGGATCGCCTGCACGGCGTTCGTGATCAGGTTCACGAGCGCCTGCACCAGCACGTCCTCGCGCCCGCGCACGCTGAGCTCCGGCTCGAGCTCGGTGCGCACGCGCACGTTCGGGGGCACGAGCACGCGCGTGATCGCGAGCGCCCCGTCCACCGCTCGCGCGACGTCGACGGCCTCGAGCACCTCGTGTCGGGCGCCGGCGCGCCCCGCGTCGAGGAGCTGCCGCACGATGCGGCTGACGCGCCCCATCGCGGTCAGCGACTCTTGCAGCGCGGTGGCCGCGTCTGGGGGGAATTCTCCGCTGCGCTCGTGGGTCTCGAGCACGTAGCTGAGGTTGGCGACGACCGCCGCCGAGGGGTTGTTGACCTCGTGCGCCACGCCCGCCGCGAGCTGACCGAGCGCGGCGAGCTTCTCCGCGCGGTGCAGCTGCTCCTCTGCGCTCGCGAGCTCCTTCGTGCGCTCCTCGACGATCTCCGTGAGCGAGCGCGAGCGGACGTCGAGGTCGGCGGCGTGCGCCGCGAAGCGCACGAAGATCGCGCGCCCCCCGTAGACGGTCACGAAGATGAAGCCGAGCGACAGGAAGTACGGCATCGGCGCGTGCAGCAGCACGCACGCGAGGTCGACCGTGCCCGTGAGGACCAGGAGGCTGAGCCCAACGACGTGCAACTTCCCGGTCGCGCTGCCTCGCCGCGCATCCCCGATCGAGCGCGCGAGCGGCACCGTCAGGCCGAGCCACTCCAGGCCGAGGATCACGTTCCCGAGCGGCGTCGCGTAGGGCTCGGTGTAGCTCGACGCTAGCCAGTCGAGGTGCCGGTGCGTCGCGACGCGCGCGAACGCGAGGCCCGGGATGATGCTCAAGGCCCCGAGGCCGACGAGCGTCAGGCCCCACGCGCGGTACACGCGATCGAGCGGATGGGGCCCGGTCACCGCGGGCAGATACCAGCTGAGCGAGGCGAGGAAGCCGCCGCACGCGAGCACCTGCAGGGGCGCGAAGAGCGGGGCGTACTTGCCGAGCGTGGGGTACGCGATCACCAGGTCGAACAGGCAGTAGACGCTCGCGCAGAACGCCGGCCAGGCCGCGTTGCGGAACGGCTCCCAGCCGGGCGCCTTCGCGAAGCCGAGCGCCACGCCGCCGGCCCACAGGCCGAGCAGGACGGCGATCAGCGGGACTATGGCTGCGAGCGGCATCTGGGCGACTTCGTACAGTACGGCGGCAGGTGCCAGCAGTTGACGGGATTCGACTGCGGCGTCCTTCGCTCAGCCGCTGAAGTGCGCCTCGAGGGCAGCGACGGACTTCGGGATCTCGCGCGTCAGCACCTCGGCGCCCGTCTCGGTGACGAGCACATCGTCCTCGACGCGGATGCCGCGCACGTCGGCGTAGCGCGCGAGCACCTCGCGGTTGACGCGCCCCTCGGCGAGGCGGGCGAGCGCCGGGTCCTCGAAGATCGCCGGCACCACATAGAAGCCCGGCTCGATCGTGACGCACATCCCCGGCGTGAGGTCGCGGTCGAGGCGCAGATACGAGAGCCCGAACTGCGCGCTCCGCGTGCGCCCGGGCGCATAGCCGGCGCGGTCGCCGAGGTCCTCGAGGTCGTGCACGTCGAGCCCGAGCACGTGCCCGACGCCGTGCGGGAAGAACAGCGCGTGCACGCCGTCCTCGACGAGCGCCTGCGGGTCGCCCTCGAGGATGCCGAGCGCGACCAAGCCTGCGGCGATCGTTCGCGCCGCGACGAGGTGCACGTCGCGGTAGCGCGCGCCGGGGCGCACCGCGTCGATGGCGGCGCAGTTCGCGGCGAGCACGACCTCGTAGAGCGCGCGCTGCGTCGGGGAGAAGCGCCCGCTGACCGGCCAAGTGCGCGTGACGTCGCTCGCCCAGCCGTCTGGGCCCTCTGCGCCGACGTCGGCGAGCAGCAGGTCCCCTGCCGCGCAGACGTTGTGATGCACGTCGTTGTGCAGGATCTCCCCGTGCACGCTGACGATCGAGCCGTACGCCGGCGCGCCGCCGTCCACGAGGAGCTCGTGCTCCATCGCCGCGCGGATCGCCGACTCCCGCACGCCCGGGCGCGTCGCGCGCAGCCCCGCCGCGTGCTCCGCCAGCGCGGGCGC
>CAIUAC010000226.1 GCA_903896985.1 uncultured Sandaracinus sp. | reverse complement strand
CGCCACTTCGTGCGCTGACCCAGTTCTTCTCTCATCCCCAAGCCCATCGAGCGCCACGCCTCCCAGCCCGCGCAAGCGCACACCGGGAGCGAAACCCCGACCTCTTACGCGACCACCCCAGCCCGCAGCCCTCCGCGCGCCGCCCTCAGCAATGTGCGGCGGCCGCGCCAGCGCCCACCTCCACCCGACGCACCGCCGCGACGGCTAGCCCTTCCCCGAAACTCCCGCCCCCGAGGGGGCGGGCTGGGGTGGGGGCGCCCCGCCCGAGCCATCGGGCAAAAAAGCGCAAACCGCCGCTAATTCCCCCAAAAAAGAACGAGCTCCGACCTCAAGAAGTCGAAACATTCGAGGGCATCCCGCCCCCCCGCCGCAGCGCCCGACAAGGCACCAACCGCAGCACGACGCCCCGCGCCTCATCCTGCGCCCGCCCCTCGATCGGCCCCGCGCGCAGCGTAATCGTCCGCGTCACATCGGGACACACCGCGCGCTTCAGCCGCACAGTCCACCGCGTCCCCGGCCCCCAGCCGAGCCCGTGCCCCTCGAAGCGGAACGCCCCGTTCGCGTCGGTGATGACCGTCTCGCCGACGTAATTCGCCGTCGCCACGCGCTCGACCAGCACGCCCGCGAGCGGGTGATTGTCCGGGCCGACGACGCGCCCCTCGACCAGATAGCCAAACGCCGGATCAGCGATGGCGATGCGGTGCTGCGCGCTGCCCGACGTCGGCGCGAACGTCACCGCCAGCAGCAGCGCGCTCGCGAGGGCTGCGACGATGGGGCGGGACGGCGCCCGCGCGACGAGCACCCCGCCGCTCAGCACGAGCACACCACCGACGAGCGCGAGGGCATCCAGCTGCTCCTGCCAGAACAGCCAGCCGATGGCCACCGCGACGAGCGGCTCGAGGTAGGCGAGCACGCTCGCGCGCGCGGCGCCGATCACGCGCAGCCCCGACACGAACACGATGCCCGCGAGGGAGCCCGGCACGAGCGCGCCGAGCGCGAGCAGCCCGACGGCGAAGGGCGTGACGTGCACCTCCCCGCGCACCAGCAGCAGCAGCGGCGCGAGCAGCGCGGCGGCGAAGAGGCTGTGATAGGCCTGCGCGCGCGGGGCGCCGATGCGCTCGGCCAGGCGGCGAATCACGAACACATTGCCCGCGTAGGCGAACGCGCTGACCGTGCCGAGCCCCGCGCCGATCAGCAGGTCCGGGTCGAGCGTCGCGCTGCGCCAAGGCGCGAGCACGAGCGTGAGCCCAGTGACCGCGAGGAGCGCCGCGGGGAGCGCGACGGCGACGCGCTGCTTGTCGACGTAGGGCGCGAGCAGCGCGACGAGGACGGGCGCGAGGTAGTGCGTGAGCACGGCGACGGCGACGGTGGTGCGCGACATCGCGAGGAAGAAGCCCGCGAGGTTCACGGCGTCGAGCAGCGTGTTGGCCGCGAGCAGCTGATAGGTGCGCTTGTCCCAGCGCGCCTCCATCGGGAACACGCGAATGAGCGGCAGCGTGAAGACGCCGATCAGCAGCATCACGACGGGCGCCGTCACCTCGCCGGGCAGCCCGCCCGGGCGGAGGAAGAGGCTCCAGGTGCCCCAGCTACCCGCGGCGAGCGCGACCTTGAGCAGCCCAGCGACTGTGCCGGGCTGCGGGCGTGTCGCCTCGCGCGTCACGGGGTCGGGCGCACCGCGGTCTCCCCGCGCTCGCGCGTCGGGTGCGCCTCGGGCTCGGCGTGCTCGCGACCGG
>CAIUAC010000225.1 GCA_903896985.1 uncultured Sandaracinus sp. | reverse complement strand
GGTGGTCGCTACGACGTCGCCGCCGACACCTGGGCCGCGACTGCGAGCTCGCCGCTCGCCGCGCGCGCGCGGCACACCGCGGTGGCGGCTGGCACGACCACGTTGATCTGGGGTGGGGGCGCCTCGGCGGTGAGCGCCTTCGGCGACGGCGCAGCCTACGACCCCGCGGGCGCAGGCACTTGGACGATGCTCTCCGCGGCCGGCGCGCCGACCGCGCGGCAGGCGCACACGGCGGTGTGGACCGGGACTGAGATGATCGTGTGGGGCGGCGACTCCGCTGCGGGCACGGCGATCGCTGATGGCGCGCGCCTCATCCCCTAAGTCGTTCGCGCCCGCGCCTCCCCGGGGGGCGGCGCAGGGTGCGCGCAGCCTCGGCCTGCGCGCGCGGATCTTGCTCGCGCTCTCGGTCGCGTTCCTGCTCTCGTCGGCGCTGCTCGGCTTCGCCGTCGTGCAGCTCGCGGAGCGCGCCCGCGACGTCGATCGCCTGCGCGATGCGCGTGCGACCGCGCGGGCGCTCGCGGCCGCGGCGGCGACGGACCCGCAGCTCGCGACGCTCGAGGCGGCGGCGCTGGTGCACGACGGCGCGATCGCCGGCGTGGAGCTCGTCGATGCGCGGGGAGCCCGCGTCGTCCGAGGCGAGCTTCGGCGCGGCGTGCACGTCGAGGCGCCTGTCGCGGGCGGCGGCATGGTGCGCCTGACGGTGCGCAGGCCACCGGGGGGCGCGGCGAGCCTCGCGCCGCTGTTCGCGCTCTACCTGTTGATCACGACGGCGACGGTGCTCGTCTTTACCTACGTCGCGCTCGGGCATCTGATCGTGCGCCCTGTCGAGCGGCTGACGCGCGCGTCCGAGCGACTCGCCGCCGGCGGGGCTCATGTGTCCGTGCCGGAGGAGGGCGCCGCCGAGGTGTTGCGCCTCGCCGCCGCGTTCAACGAGATGGCAGCGCAGCTCCGCGCCGAGCGCGCCGCGCTCGAGGCGCGCCTCCGGGAGCTCGAGCGCACGACCCTCGAGCTGCGAGCGGCGCAGGACGGCCTCGTGCGCAGCGAGAAGCTCGCGTCCGTCGGGCGCCTCGCCGCCGGGATCGCGCACGAGATCGGCAACCCGCTCGCCGCGATCCTCGGCTTCGTCGAGCTCCTGCGCGGAGGCGGGCTCGAGCCCGCGGAAGAGCGCGAATTCCTCACGCGGATCCACGCCGAGACGAACCGCATTCACCGGATCATCCGCGAGCTGCTCGACTTCTCGCGGCAGTCGAACGACGCCGAGGATGAGGCGGCGGACGTCACGAGCGACCTCCGCGAGGTCGTCGCCGACGCGGTCCGTTTGGTCGCGCCGCAGAAGGACCTCGGGCTCGTGCGGATCGAGCAGCACCTGCACGACGACGCGCCGCGCGTGCTCGGTGCCGCGCATCGGCTCACGCAGGTCGTGCTCAACCTCTTGCTCAACGCGGCAGACGCGGTCGCCGGCGAGGGCACCATCGTCATCACGGTCGCGCGGCACGACGAGACGACGGTGTCGCTCGTCGTCGAGGACAGCGGCCCCGGCATCGCGCCCGCCGTGCTCGCGACGCTCTTCGAGCCGTTCGTGACGACCAAGCCCGCGGGGCGCGGCACGGGGCTCGGGCTCGCCGTCTGTCACACGCTGATCGAGCGCCTCGGCGGTACGCTGACGGCCGACAACGCGCTCTCCGCCGACGGCAAGGTGACGGGCGCGCGCTTCGAGGTGCGGCTGCCGGTCGTGGCGGGCGCGAAGGGGGCTTAGGCGCGTACGTGCGGCGTCCGCTGAGCGGGGCTGGTGCTCGACGCGGCGCGGTGCTCACGTCGCGTGCTGCTCACTTCCGCGTTCGGCCTCGCGCCGCGCCCGGCGGCTTCGATCGACCTCTGCGCGGTGCCGCGACAGGCGTCGGCTCGACGAACTCGAGCGCCGCCAACGCCTCGAGCTGCGCTTCGAGCTCAGGCTTGTACCAGCCGGCCTTCGCTGCTTTCCACGCGGCGAGCTGCGCGCGGCTCTCGTCGAGCACGCGGGTCGCACCTGCGGCGTCGCCCACCACGCGGGGGAGCGCAGCGCGGTGGAGGAAGCTCGCCTCGGGGTTCCACGCCTGCTGCCACAGCGCCGTTCCGCCCCAGTTCTTGCGCGCGATTTCGAATGGCTCGCGTCGGTCGAGCAGCACGTCGAGCGCGGCGGCGTCGGGCATTCGCGCGAACAGCGGCAGCGCGAAGCGGGCCACCGCGAGCGGGAGCGCCTCGACCGCGCGCGCGACGCACGCCTCGTGGCAGAAGGCGTGCTCGAGCTCCTCTCCGGCGGTGTCGTCTTCAGTCGACCACGGCTCGCCAGGCAGCCAACCGCGGAACCACAGCGCCTGCAGCAGCGCCGTCGGCAGCAGACGTCGCTCGTCGGGGCGCGCCCGCGCGACCAGACTCATCGCGGCCCGCGCGCCGAAGCCGAGCTCGAGCCGCGCAACGCTGGTGCCGAGGTTCAGCGAGACGCGCTGCACGACGCCGTCATGCGTCGCGCGCTCCCACCCCGGGCTCGCGCCGGGCACGGGCGCGAAGCCGAGCCTCGCCATCGCAGGCTCGACGTCGGCGCGCAGGCGCTTGAGCCCTTCCCTCGGCGATAGCTTCGGCGACGAGGGCGCCGCTGGCGCCGCCGGGGGCGCGTCGATCGCGCGCGTCAGCGTGCCGGAACCCTCTCGGGGGGCGAGCAGGAAATGCTGGCGATAGCGCGCGCTCTGATGTCGCGTCCCAAATTGTGCATATTCGACGAGCCATCTCTGGGCTTGGCGCCAAAGATTGTGCAAGAAGTGGAACAGACGATTGCCCGCATCAAAGCGATGGGAACGACGATTTTGCTGGTTGAGCAAAACGCCTCGATGGCATTGCGTCTTTCAGACCGCGCCTATGTATTTGAAGCGGGTGAAATCGTTCTGCAGGGGACCGGTCAGGAATTGCAGGATCACCCCGAGGTGAGCAAGGCTTACCTCGGGTATTAAGAAGGTCCGAGTTAAGAGTGAGTGTGTTGGGTTGTCAATTAACCAGGAGACAAGACAATGAAAGCGATAAGCAGGAATTTTGCGCTGGCAGCGTTGGTCGGGATGTTGGGCGTTGGCAGC
>CAIUAC010000224.1 GCA_903896985.1 uncultured Sandaracinus sp. | reverse complement strand
GGATCTCGGGCGGGTGGGCACGCCGATCTTGCGCGACCCGGAGGTCCCCGACGGCGCCGACGCGCTGATCCTCGAGAGCACCTACGGCGACCGCCTACACCCCGCGCGCGCCGAGATGGAGGACGCGCTCGCCGACGTCATCGTCCAGGCGCACGCCCGCGGGGGCAAGGTGATCATCCCGACGTTCGCGCTCGAGCGCGCGCAGGAGATCATCCTCGCGCTGAAGCGCCTGCGGACCTCGGTGCGCATCCCGAAGATGCCGATCTACGTGGATTCGCCGCTCGCCGTGAAGGTGACCGAGGTGTTCCGAATGCACCCGGATTGCTACGACGCCGAGACGCGCGCGCTGCTCGAGGGCGGTGACGGGCCCTTCGACATCGACACGCTCGCCTATGTGTCGGAGGTGGAGGAGAGCAAGCGCCTGTCGCGCGGCGACGAGAGCGCGATCATCCTCGCCGGCAGCGGGATGTGCGAGTCGGGGCGGGTCGTGCATCACCTGCGCTCGACCATCGAGAGCGAGAAGAACGTCGTCGTCATCGTCGGCTTCCAGGCGCAGCACACGCTCGGGCGTCGGCTGGTCGAGCGGCAGCAGCGGGTGCGCCTCTTCGGCGTCGAGCGCGAGCGCCGCTGTGAGGTCGCCGTCCTCAACGGCTTCAGCGCGCACGCCGACCAGCGCGACCTGCTCGGCTTCGTGAAGGAGACGCGCGCCCGCGGGCGGCTCGGCACCGTGGCGCTCGTGCACGGCGAGCCGTCGGCCCAGCGCGTGCTGCGAGACGAGCTGCTCGCGACCGGGCTCACCGACGTGCAGATCCCGGCGCGCGGCGACACCCTGGAGCTCGCGCGCTGAGGTGGTCGCGTCGTCGCGGGCGCGTATTTGGCCCGCATGACGCCCGTTCGCGTGCCCGCGGTTCGTCGCGGCAGCTTGCTGCTCTATCGCTTTCTCGACCTCGGGGAGGCGGTGGATCTCCTCCGCGTCGAGGCGCTGCTGGCGCTCGAGGGGCCGGTGCATCGGGTTCGGCTGCGGCGCGAGGCGAGCGCGGCCCTCGCGTTTGCCGCCCTACCGCTCGAGGTCGGGCTCGGGCCGCGCGAGGTCGTGCTCGCCGGCGGGGAGCTGCTGCGCGGCGAGGTGCGCGCGCGGGTGTTCGGCTTTGGCGTGCTCTCGGTGTTGCTCGAGGTGCCCGTGGTCGAGGGCACCTCGCTCGCGGCGCTCGTGCCACGCTGCGCGGCCGCGTGGGACGCGCCTGAGCTCGACGCGCTCGCGCGCACGGTGGCGGACTTGATCGTGCCGCGGCTCGGCGAGGCGCTCGTCGGGGCGCACGGCTCGCCGGTCACCGAGAGCTACGGCGTGCTCTTCGTCGAGTCGCTGGAGCCGGACGGGGACCCGCTCCTCGCGGGCCCCGAGTCGGAGGACGCGATCGTGCGGCTCGTGCTCGGGGAGGCCGATCCGCGCCCGATCTCGCAGAGCGAGCGCGACGATGTGCTGCGGCACGCGTACCGCTACTTCGCCGACGACCTCGCCGTCGTGCACTGGAACAGCGCCTTCGTGCTCGAGCCGACGGGCAACCGCGACGTCCCGACCGTGCTCGAGCTCGCGACGTCTCAGCTCCTCGAGCTGCGGACGCACGACGAGCGCCTCGACCGGGACCTCGACCGCGTGTACGCGGAGCTCGCGCGCACGCGGACGCGCGGCTGGTGGCTCCTCGGGGGCCGGCACGGAGCGCTCGCGCGGGACGTCGAGGAGCGCCTCCTCGAGCTGGTCGAGCTCGCCGACCGTGCCGGCAACGGCGTGAAGATGGCCGCGGACTTCTTCCTCGCGCGCGTCTACCTCGCGGCGCTCCGACGCGTGCACGTCCCGCTCTGGCGGGAGAGCGTCGACCGCAAGCTGGTCGCGTTTCGGGAGGTGTACGCCGTGCTCACCACCGACGCGCACGCGCGCCGCGCGAACCTGCTCGAGCTCATCGTGGTGCTTCTGATCCTCTTCGAGATCGTGTGGGCCCTGGCGGGGCGCTGAAGAGCTGTCGAAAAATGCCCGATAGCGGCTTACGTCCTCACGC
>CAIUAC010000223.1 GCA_903896985.1 uncultured Sandaracinus sp. | reverse complement strand
GGTCTCCTGGGAGGTCGCGCTCGGCACGATCGCGGACCGACTCCAAGAGGTGAAGCGCCGTCACGGCCCCGAGGCGGTCGCGATGTTCAACCACGGCGCGGGCGCGTCGTGGTTCAAGCACCTCTTCAAGGCGTGGGGCACGAGCAACATCGCGGCGCCGTCGTTCGCGCAATGCCGTGGCCCCCGCGACGTCGCGTTCGACCTGACGTTCGGCAGCGAGGTCGGCTCCCCGGAGACGCTCGACATCGCCTCTTCGGACTGCCTCGTGCTGATCGGCTCGCACCTCGGCGAGAACATGCACAACACGCAAGTGCAGGAGTTCGCAGACTTCGTGGCGCGCGGCGGGGACCTGATCGTCGTCGATCCGCGGCACTCGACGGCGGCCTCCAAAGCCCGCACTTGGCTGCCGATTCGACCGGGCACGGACACTGCCCTGCTGCTCGCCTGGATTCACGTCATCATCACGGAGAATCGCCATCAGCGAGAGTACGTCGCGCAATACGCAAATGGCTTTGCGGAGCTCGCTGCGCACATCGGGCCGTTCACGCCCGAGTGGGCCGCGGCAGAGACTGGCCTCGATGCGGAGCTGATCCGCTCGACCGCGCGGCGCATCGCGGCCGCCGCCCCGGCGTCGCTCGTGCACCCGGGGCGACACGCCACTTGGTACGGCGCAGACGACACGCATCGCTCGCGCGCCATCGCGATCCTCGACGCGCTCCTCGGCGCCTGGGGTCATCGAGGTGGCGTGTTCATCCCGGCGGGGATGCGCCTCGCGCCCTACCCGACTCCCGCGTATCCGACCGCACGTCCGCCGGCCGATCGACGTCCGGGCGAGGCCCCGCTCGCGCTCGAACCGCTCGCGCAGGGACTCCGGCGCGCGTCGATCGACGGGCAGCCCTATCCGATCAAGGCGTGGTTCGTCTACGGGACCAACTTGATTCAGTCGATTCCCCAGAAGGCGGAGACGCTGCGCGCGCTCGACAAGCTCGACCTCGTCGTCGCCGTCGACGTGCTCCCCACGGAGATCGTCGGCTACGCGGACGTCGTGCTCCCCGAGGCGTCGTACCTCGAGCGCTACGACGACCTGATCGGGCTCTCGTGGCGCCGCGGCGCCGTCGCCTTCCGACAGCCGGTGATCCAGCCGCCCGGCGAGGCGAAACCCGGCTGGTGGATCGCCAAACAACTCGGCGAGCACCTGGGACTCGGCACCTACTTCCCCTGGTACGACATCGAGGAATACCTCGCCGCCCGCTGTCGGCTGTCGAACCTCGACCTCCAGACGCTCAAGCGCGACGGCGTGATCGAGGGACCGCCGCGCGCGAGCACGGTGGAAGAGGGGCTGAACCTCACGTTCCGTACGGAGTCGGGCAAGATTGAGCTCGCCTCCGAGCGACTGCGCGCGGCGGGCTACGACGCGCTGCCCGTCTATCATCGCCCCGCGGAGCCGCCGCCCGGCTATTTCCGGCTGCTCTATGGCCGCGCGCCCGCGCAAACCTTCGGACGCACTGCCAACAATCGACAGCTCGGCGAGCTCTCGCACGGTGACCGCGTGTGGCTCAACGCCACGATCGCGGGGACTCTCGGGGTGCGCGACGGCGAGCGCGTTCGGCTCGTCAATCAGGATGGCGCACGGAGCGCGCCCATCGCGGTGAAAGTCACGGAGCGAATCCGGCGCGACTGTGTGTATATGCCGCACGGCTGGGGACACACGGCGAAGAGGCTGCGCTATGCGCACGGGCTCGGCGCCGACGACTCCGACCTCGTCACGCGCATCGCCATCGATCCCGTGATGGGCGGGACCGGAATGCGCGTCAACTTCGTCACCATCGAGCGGGAGGCTTAGCCCATGCGACGCGTGATGGTCATCGACGAGACTCGCTGCGTAGGCTGTGAGGCCTGCGTGCTCGCCTGCAAGAACGAGAATCGAGTCGCCGAGGGGCAGTATCGCGACTGGGTCGTTCAGGAGGTCCATGGGGCCTTTCCGAACGTGACTCTCTCGCTCCGCTCCGAGCGCTGCAATCACTGCCAAGACGCTCCTTGCGTCACGAACTGCCCCACTGGCGCGAGCTATCTGCGCGGCGACGGTACGGTGCAGATCGACCGCGACCGCTGCACGGGCTGTCGCGCGTGCATCGCGTCGTGTCCCTACGGCGCGCGCTTCGTCCACCCGGACGGCTTCGTCGACAAGTGCACGCTCTGTGTGCACCGACTCGACCGCGGACAGCCGACCGCGTGCCAAGAGGTGTGTCCGACGAGCGCCATCGCCGTCGGCGATGCGGACAATCCGCAGTCCGAGGTCGCCAAGCGGATGCGTCGCGGCTCCCTCTACGTGTTGCAGCCCGAAGCCGGAACACGCCCCAACGTCGGCTACGTGCGCTGAGGAGAGACAACGATGGATCCGCGGCACTTCGAGATCGAGTCCACCCGCAGCCTCGCGCGCGCGATCGGCGAGCACAACTGGGGCTGGGAGGTCCCCGTCTACCTCTTCCTCGGCGGCATCGTCGCGGGAATCCTCCTCACGGTCAGCTTCGTCGCGCTCGTCCGCGGGCGGGAACGCGTCACCGAGGGGATGCGCCTCGGGCTCCTCTCGACTCCCGTGCTCCTCTCGCTCGGCATGGGCGCTCTCTTCCTCGACCTCACGTACAAGCTGCACGTCTGGCGCTTCTACACGGCCTTTCGGCCCACTGCCCCGATGTCGTGGGGTTCTTGGATCTTGCTCGCGGTCTATCCGCTGATGGTCGCGATGATCCTCGCGTTTCCGCCAGCGCGGCTCGCGACGATGATGAAGTCGGGGCCGGCGTTCCTCGGCAGACTCACCGCGTGGTGCGATGCTCACACTGGCACGCTCGGCGCTTCCGGGGTCGCGGTCGGCGGCTCGCTCGGCGTCTACACTGGACTCCTGCTCTCGGAGACGGGCGCCCGCCCGCTCTGGTCGAGCGCCGCCCTCGGGATGCTGTTCCTCGCGTCCGGCGCGTCCGCCGGCGTCGCTGCGCTGATGCTGCTGGAGCGTGACCACGACAGCGAGAACCTGCTCGCCCGAGCGGACGTCGCGCTCATCGCGATCGAGACCGTGTTGGTTGGACTCTGGCTCGCGGCGCTGCTGTCGCAGGGCACGGAGGCGCGCGCCGCCG
>CAIUAC010000222.1 GCA_903896985.1 uncultured Sandaracinus sp. | reverse complement strand
GCCGCAGCGGACTACGGCGCGGGTGCCGCGGCGCGCTCGGCGACGAAGACGGCGCGGCGATTGAGCGCGTAGTCCGTCTCGGTGTCGCCGAGGTGCTCCGGTTGCTGGTCGCCAAACGCGTGGACGGCGAGGCGCGAGCGTGCGATCCCACCGGCGGCGAGGGCGTCCACCACCGTCTGCGCGCGGCGCTCGCTGAGCTCCATGTTCTGGGCGGCGTCGCCCTCGCGGCTCGCGTGCGCCTCGACGGTCAAGAGCGTGATCTCGGGGTGCGCGTTCAGGAGGGCGATGACCGCGCGGAGCGCCCGGCGGCTGCCTCCGGCCAAGTAGGCCCGATTCTGCCGGAAGAGGATCCGCTCGCCGAGTCGGTCGAGGTGCTGCTCCTCTGCGGTGCGCGGCGCCTCGTCGGGACAGCCGTCGTCGTCCTCGAAGCCGTTGCGGGTCTCGGGCTCGTTCAGGCAGCGGTCCTGCGCGTCGAGCACGCGGTCGGCGTCGTTGTCGGGGTCCGCACAGCCGTCGTCGTCCTGGAACTGGTCCCGGTCTTCGGCGACGTCTCGGCACTGGTCCACGGCATCGAGGATCGAGTCCTGGTCGTTGTCGGGGTCAGGGCAGCCGTCGTCATCCGCGAAGCCATCGCGGTCCTCGAGGGCGTCGGCGCAGCGGTCGCTCGGATCGAGCACGCCGTCGCCGTCGTTGTCGGCGTCCGGACAGCCGTCCGAGTCCTCGAAGCCGTCGCGGTCTTCTGGTGCCGCAGGGCACCGGTCGGCCGCGTCGAAGAGTCCGTCGTGGTCGTCGTCGCGCGGAGGCTCGACGCCGAAGAAGGCGAGCGACACTCCCACGAAGAGCACGCCAGCGTCCGTCCCTCCGGTGGCGGTCTGAAAGACGTGGTGATAGCGGACGAAGGGCCCCGCGCGAAGCCACCACGCGAGCCCGAACTCGTAGCCGAACCCGGCCTCCACGCCGGGCCGCACGAGGTCGCCCGTGAGCACCGCCGCGCCGCCGACGCCCACCCAGAGGTCGCCGACTCCGAGCGTCGCGAGCGGATGAGCGCGCACGCCGAGGCCCGCGCCGTAGGAGGTGCCGAAGCCATCCACCGTCGGCGCCGACGTGCTCGAGGGGAGCCAGAAGCCAGACAGCCGGGCTTCGACCCCGAGCCACGCGAGCGGGCGCAGCTCGTAGCCGAGCGTGAAGCCTCCCCCGAGGCCGAAGCGCGTCGCCTGAGGCTCGGTGAGCGGCAGCGCGAGCCCGCCCTCGAGGCGGAGCGTGTGCGTCCCGGCGTCCGCGCGAGCGACGCCCGCGGGCCCACCGAGCGAGGCGAGAAGACCGAGCAGCAGCGCGAAGGAGGTCCGCGCCGGGAGCATTTCGCGGGGGGCGCCGAGCATTCTCGTCATCGTGTCTTCTCGCTTTGGGCCGCTCCCGTGCACCGTGAGCGGCGAAGGTCTGTTTTATAGGACGGCTTGGCCGCTCGCGTCTCCATAAATCCAACCTAAGTACGTAAAATCCGTCATCTATGAATTTTCGCTAGGGCGGCGGGCGGCGCTCGGATACCCTCGGTCGGCGGTGGTCGCGGCCCCAGGCCCGGCTCGCTCAACGGCCCGCGGGCCAGGAGGTCTCCCATGCGGCTCGCCCACGGATCGACGAACTTGCTCACGGTGCTCGCCTTCGCGCTCACGCTCGGGGCGTGCGGCGCGCGCCTCGTCGGCGACCCGGACGGCGGTGGGGACGCGGGCGCGGTCGTCACGGACGCGGGCCTCGACCTCGGGCCCGCGCCAGATGGTGGACCACCGCCGACGGACTGCCCGGCGGGCTGCCTCGTCGGCGGGACCTGCTTCCCGGACGGCGTGCTCAACCCGACGAACCTCTGCCAGATCTGCGCCCCGGCGCTCAGCGCCACGGCGTTCAGCCCGAACGATGGCGCGCGCTGCGACGACGGGATGTTCTGTACGAACGGCGACGTCTGCGCGGACGGGGCGTGCGGCGGCTCTCCGCAGGTCTGCGATGACGGCATCGCGTGCAACGGAGTCGCCACCTGCGACGAAGCGGCGAGCGCCTGCCGAGTCGGCACCTCGACGTGCACCGGCGGCCAGTTCTGCGACGCGCTGAGCGGTACCTGCGTGCTCGAGTGCGCCGGCTGTCTCGTCGGCGGCACCTGCTACGGCGACGGGCAGGTCAACGCGCTGAATCGCTGCGAGGTGTGCGCGGTGGCGACCTCGCGCACCGCGTGGAGCGCCAACGACGGCGCCACCTGTGACGACGGGCTCTTCTGCACGGTCGGCGACGTGTGCGCCGACGGCACCTGCGGCGGCGGGAGCGCGCGCGGGTGTGACGACGGGGTCGCCTGCGATGGCGTCGAGAGCTGCGACGAGGCAGCGAGCGCGTGCGCCTCGGGGCCGACGACCTGCAGCCCCGACCAGCTCTGTGACATCGCGACCGACTCGTGCATCGCGACGTGCACGGGGTGTGTGATCGGCGGGACTTGCTTCGGCGCCGGTCAGCGCAATCCGATGAACCAGTGCGAGGTCTGTGCGACCGCATCCTCGCGCTCCGCGTGGAGCACGAACGACGGCGCGACGTGCGACGATGGCGCGTTCTGCACCGACGGCGACCTCTGCACGGGCACGACCTGCGGAGGCACGGCGCGGAGCTGCGGCGACGGCATCGCCTGCAACGGCGCCGAGACGTGCAACGAGGCGACCAACGCCTGCGCCGCTGGCACGACGACGTGCAGCGGCGGCGCGCTCTGCGACCCGACGACCGACACCTGCGTCGCGACCTGCAGCGGCTGCGTGATCGGCGGCAGCTGTTTCGGCGCCGGACAGGTGAACCCGACGAACGCCTGCCAGGTCTGCACGGTCGCCTCGTCGCGCACCTCTTGGAGCGACAACGCGGGCGCGCGCTGCGACGACGGCGCGTTCTGCACCGACGGCGACACTTGCCGCGCGGGAGCCTGCAGCGGCACGGCGCGCATCTGCTCGGACGGTGTCGCGTGCAACGGCACCGAGACCTGCGACGAGACCGCCGACTCGTGCGCCGCCGGCACGTCGACGTGCGCGGCCACCGAGGTCTGCAACACCAACTTCGACACCTGTGTCGCTGCGTGCGCCGGCTGCGTCATCGGGGGCGTCTGCTACGCGAACGCGACCCGCAACCCCGCGAACCCTTGCGAGGTCTGCGACACGGCGCGGTCGCGCGCGGCCTTCAGCGCGAACGACGGAGCGAGCTGTGACGACGGGCTCTTCTGCACGACCGCCGACAGCTGCTCAGGCGGTCTCTGCGCGGGCAGCTCCGCGACCAACTTCTGCGCCGACGCCGTGACGTGCAACGGCACCGAGACGTGCAACGAGGCGACTGACAGCTGCTCGCCGGGTACGACGACGTGTGGCGCGGGCGAGGTGTGCAATCCGAGCTCGAACGCCTGTGTGACCGCGTGCAGCGGCTGCGTGATCGGCGGCACCTGCTACGCCGCCTCGACGCGAAACCCGGCGAACCAGTGCCAGATCTGCGCGCCCGCGACGTCGACGACCGGCTGGAGCGCGAACACCGGCGCGAGCTGCGACGACGGCCTGTTTTGCACGGCTATCGACGCCTGCAGCGCCTCGGCGGTGTGCGTCGGCACGACGCGCGTGTGCGCCGACGCCGTGACCTGCAACGGCACCGAGACGTGCAACGAAGCGGCCGACCGCTGCGACGCCGGGAGCAGCACCTGCCTCGCAGGCGAGGTCTGCGACACGGCGACGAACGCGTGCACCATCACCTGCAGCGGCTGCACCATCGGCGGGGTCTGCCAGGCCGCGGGCGCGGTCAACCCGGCCAACCAGTGCCAGAGTTGTCAGACCGCGACCTCGAGCAGCGGGTGGTCGCCGCGCACTGGCGCGACGTGCGACGACGGCGCTTATTGCACCACGGGCGAGACGTGCTCGGCGGCCGCGGTCTGTGGGGCGGGGAGCGCGCGCGGCTGTGCCGACGCGGTCAGCTGCAACGGCACCGAGACGTGCAACGAGGCGACCGACCGCTGCGACGCGGGGACCACGACCTGCACCGGCGGCCAAGTCTGCAACGTCGCGACCAACTCGTGCGTGCTCACCTGCGTCGGCGGGACCACGAACTGCGGCGGCACCTGCACGAACCTGTCGTTCGATCCGGCCAACTGCAGCGCCTGCGGCGTCGTCTGCCCCGCGGTGGCGCACGCGAGCCCGGCGTGCACCTCGGGGAGCTGTGGCTTCGCGTGCAACGCTGGCTTCCGCGACTGCACGATCGCCGCGGGCTGCGAGACGGACGTGCTCTCGAGCGCCACGAACTGCGGCGCCTGCGGGAACATCTGCACGGGCGGCACGACGTGCAGCGCGGGTGCCTGCATCGCGTCGCGCGTGCTCGTCTACTACGACTCCTTCAGCACGCCCGTCGAGCCTGCGGGCGCGGCGGCGACGGCCCTCGGTCGCACGGTGAGCGCGCACACGAGCGGCGCGACGGTCGCGACGGCGTAAGACGCGGGCGGCAGGGTCGTCGTCGTCATCGACGTGCCCGGCTCGGCGCTCCCCGCGGAGGTGCGCGCGCGGGTGCTCGCGCGGATCGCCTCGGGGCTGCCCTTGATCTTCAGCTGGTGGCAGCTCAGCTCGGACCCGGCCCTCGCCGCTGCCCTGCAGGTCACGACGAGCGACTTCAGCACGCCGCGACCGGTCTACCCGCGCACCGGCGCGAGCGTGAACTTCTTCACGTCATCGCAGGTCTTCCCGGCGCCGCTGACGAGCACCGACGACGCTGGCATCAACGGGCAGCTCCTCAGCTCGACGGCGGGCGGCGAGGTCCTCTGCACGTTCGACTCGGCGTCGGGCGCGGCGGCCATCGTCACGGCCAACGCCCACAAGACGCTCGTCCTCGGCTTCCTGCCGTGGGACTTCCAGCGCACGAACAACGACGGCGACGCGACGCTCGACACGGTCGAGCTGTTCCAGAACCTGCTGCAGTACTCGTTCTGAGCAGCGGGCCAGCGGGCGTTGAACTCAGCGCGGGTCCGACGCGCTGCGACACCTGCCCGGGCGCGTACGGAGCGAGGACCTGACGACCGCCGCGGAGCGTGCCCGCGGCGGTGTACGCTCCGCCGATGTCTAGCCTCGACCGCGCTCGCCCTCTCGCTCTGCTCGCCGTCGCGCTGCTGCTCGCCTTGCCGGGGTGCAAGACCAGCGACTACTCCGGGCTGCGTCCAGACGCGGGTCCGACCGACGGCGGCGACGACGCGGGCGCGGACGTCGATGCGGGCCCCGAGAGCGACGCGGGCATGGACGGCGACGCGGGCCCCGAGAGCGACGCGGGCCCCGAGAGCGACGCGGGCATGGACGTCGACGCGGGTCCGAGCGGGCCGACCGCCGCGGCGCTGCTGACCGCGACCGCGGCGTGCCCGACGATCGCAGGCGCGCCGCTCTACGCGCTCGACTCGGGCGGCACGGCGACCGTGGAGCTCTGCGAAGGCTCGGGCGCGCTCTGGTTCCGCGCGGACCTCGACGTCGACTGCGACGGCGGCCGGGCGGCGACGTGCATGGCCGACCCCGACTACCTCCCGGACACCGCCTTCAGCGACTCGACGGGTCGCGCCATCGACGCGAACACCGTGCCGTTCGTCGTGCTCCCGGGCGTGCGAGCGGGCTTCGACTACCGCTCGTATGGCCTGCGCGGCGGGCAGTCCGTCGCGGTCATCTACCAGGACCGAGTGCTCTACGGCGTCCTCGGCGACGTCGGGCCGAGCACGAGCATCGGCGAGGCCTCGTACGCGATGGCGGAGGCGCTCGGCGTCTCCCCGAGCCCGACCACGGGCGGCGTCGATCTCGCGGAGGTCACGTACGTCTTCTTCGAGGGCGCGACGAACCGCGTCGCCCCGCTCGAGTCGCGGGCGGAGGCTGCGCGCGTCGGCGCGGCGGCCGCGAGCGCGTTCCTCGCCGCTGCGCCGTAGACTGCGAGCGCGGCGCTAGAGCGCGCGGCGCCGTAGACCGCGAGCGCGCGGCGAGAGCGCGCGGCTAGAGCGCGCGGCGGGGCGGCAGCAGGATCCCCGCGAGGATGATCCCGGCGCCGAGCGCGAGCGCGACCAGCATCGTGTGAAACGCGGTGTCGACGCCGCGCACGACGTCCGCCTCGAGCATCGAGACGAGCCCGCGGAAGCCGAGGCTGCCGGGCACGAGCACGATCAGCCCGGGCACGAGGACGATCACCGAGGGGCGGTCGAAGACGTTGGCGAAGAGGTTGCCCGCGAGCCCGAGCACGAGCGCCCCGAAGAACGCCCCGAGCTCCGGCCCGAAGAGGTGCGTGCCGAGGTTCCCGCCGACGAACGCGACCGCGGCGCCGAGCGCGATCCAGCCGAAGTCGCGGGGCCGCGCCTGGAGCAGGATCGTGAACGAGCCCGCCGCGACGAGGACGGCCGCCGCGAGCACCAGGGAAGACCACGCGGTGGGCGAAGGTGGAGGAAACGCGGGGAGAACGGACATCACGCGCGTTCCGACCGCGACGCCCACCGCGACGCCGAGCAATTGGATCACGGCCCCGGCGAGCCGCGCCGTGCCCGAGGCGAGGTTGCGCGTCGCGAGCTCCGTCATCGCCGTCGTGATCCCGAGCCCGGGCAGGACGACGATGACCCCGGCGAGCGTGATCACGCCCGTCGAGAGCCCGCCCGCCGCGTAGCTGAGCAGCCCCGCCGTCACCGCCGCGACGACGCCCGCGAGAGGCTCGACGATCGAAGCGCCCGTCGACCAGCGCGCGGAGAGCACGGTGGTGAGCCCTACGGCGACGCCGACGAGGAGCCCTGCGGCGAGGTCGCGCGGTCCGCCGCCGAGGAACGTCGTCATCGCCACGCCCGAGAGCCCGAACGCCAGCACCGAGAGGAGCGCGCCCCAGCGCGGACGCGCCTCGACGATCTCGCGGACGCGGGCCCTCCCCGCCTCGATGTCGAGGTTGCCGCGCGTGACCTCGACCGCCGTGCGCTGCAGCAGCGAAAGCTTCTCGATCGACACGCCGCCAGGCTGCACGCGCATCAGCGCGGTGCGCTGATCGGAGGGCGCGCCGAACGCGACCATCACCGCCGTCGGTGTCGAGAAGAAGCGCGCGTCGACGCCGAGCTTGCGCGCGACGAGCGTCAGCATCCCCTCGAGCCGATGCGCCGACGCGCCGTGCTCGTGCAGCGCCTGCGCGAGCGTCAGCACGAACGCCTCCGCCTCGCGCTCGTGCTCCGTGAGAGCGCTGCGCCGCTCGGTCACGCCCGCGCCGCCGTCAAGTCCGCCTCGCGAGCTTGGCGAGGAGCGCGGCGCCGAGGTCGGCGATCTCGTCGCTGTCCATCGCGCGCGCGACGACGCGATCGTAGACCTCGACGTGCTCGGGCGGCATCCCCTCGAGGAAGCGCGACGGAGTGAGGACCGTGGGCTTGCCGCGCAGCACGCGCCGCTTCGGCCGCGACAAATACAGGCGATCCTTCGCGCGCGTGACGCCGACGTAGAAGAGGCGGCGCTCCTCCTCGACGTCGGCGGCGTCCACGTCGGAGGCCTTCGGGTCCATCGTGCGGCTGTGCGGGAGCACGCCCTCGACGATGCCCATGAAGAAGACGATGGGGAACTCGAGGCCCTTGGCGCCGTGCAGCGTCGAGAGCGTGACCTTGTTGGTCTGCGAGTCGTCGTCCTCTTGATCGAAGCGCATCGTGATGCGCGTGAGGAACTGCCCCATCGAGGGCTTGTCGCTCGCCTCTTTGCGCTCGTAGCGGTCGATCGAGCCGAGCAGGTACTCGATGTTGCCGACCTTGCGCGCGCCCGCCTTCGCGTTGTCGGCGACGTCCTCGAGCGCGTCCTTGAGCCCGACCTCGTCGAAGAGCGAGCGCGTCGCGCCGGCGAGCGAGCCTCCCGAGCGGAAGCGCCCGCGGGCGCGCTCGAGCGTCTCGAGCAGGTTGGCGGCCCCGCGGCGCGCGGCGTCGGGCACCTCGTCGAGCGTCGGCAGGAGCTCGAACGCCTTCGCGAAGGGGATGCCGCGCGCCCGACCGACGCGCTCGACGCGCTCG
>CAIUAC010000221.1 GCA_903896985.1 uncultured Sandaracinus sp. | reverse complement strand
CGGCGCGCTCGCGCTCGTCGTGCTCCGCAGCCCGCGCCGCGGCAAGCGCCGCCTGCCGCCGCGCTGAGCCATGCCGCTCGGACGTGAGCTCGCCAAGACGCCCGCGGGGCGAGAGATCGCCACGCTCGCGCTCTCCTGCGTGCGCATGGAGAACCCGATGGCGATCTTGCGCGCCGCGCAGTGGCGCAACTCGCTCGCCAAGGTCGGGCTCGGCGTTCCGTTCTTCGCGGTGCACGACCTCGGGATGCTCGCGATCGCCGACCCGCGCTCGGCGCCGATCGGCCTGCGCCCCTTCGTCGCGCGGGCGAGCGGGCCGCTCGGGCAGGCGGCGCCGCTGCTGGAGCTCTGGGCGGAGACGCTGCGCGAGGTCGCGGCGAGCGAGGTCTTCGAGCGCGCGCGTCAGTGGAGGCTCGGCGACGACCTGCTCGCGGTGCTGTTGCTGCGTGTGCTCGGCCCGATCTGGGAGCGGCACCTCGGACCTGGGAGGCGCGCGCCCGCGGCGCTCCTGCCGCTCGACCCGGAGGTCTACCGCGAGCTCGAGCCGGAGCTGCCGACGCTGCTGAGCCCGACGGGCAGCAGCGCCCGCGACCCGTCGTTCGACTTCCTCGAGCACCTCGTCAAGGAGCGCCTGCGGCTCATCACGGCGGTCGAGCAGATCGACCTCGACACGCTGCGCCTGCTCGGGATGTTCGGCGCGGAGGCGGGCGCGATGAGCGCGCTCTCGATGCTCGACCTCTTGCAGGTCTTCGAGAGCCCGCAGGCGAACGACGTCGTGAACTTCTCGCTCGATCTCTTGCCGAGCATCCTCGAGACGAAGCGCGCGGGCGGGCAGCAGACCTTCAGCGTCGACGGCTACGCGGGCGTCGAGCGGCGCGGCACGCTCGACTCGCTCGTGCTCTCGGAGCTCGCGTTCGACCCGGACCTCTTCGACCGGCGCTTCGCCGAGAACGAGGTCTTCTATTACGCGCGCGAGAAGCAGCACGATCAGGAGCGGCAGCTTCACTACCTCTGCGTGGACGCGAGCGCGTCGATGCGCGGGCAGCGCGCCACGTTCGCGCGCGGGCTGGCGCTGACCCTGACGAAGAAGCTCCTGCTCCGCGGCGAGGAGGTGTGGCTGCGCTTCTTCGACTCGCGCCTCTACGACGCGCAGCACGCGCGCCCCGGGCGCGGCGGCGGGGGCGGCATCAGCGTGCCGTACGTCCTCTGCTTCAAGGGCGAGCGAGGGCGCAACTACGCCAAGGTCTTCACGCTGCTCGCCGACGACCTGCAGCGCCTCTCGCGGCGCGAGAAGCGCAGCCCGATCCTCTACCTGCTGACGCACGCCGAGTGCCACGTCCCGCTCGAGACGATCGAGCGCCTGCGCACCCTCGCCAAGCTCTACGGCGTGTTCATGCTGCCGAGCGAGGGCGAGCTGCACCTCGAGTACCTCTCGCGCCTGCACACGGTGCAGGTCGTCGACGAGCGGGCGCTCTTCGACCGCGACGCCCGCGCCCGCCGCGCCCTCGACATCATCGACGACGCCGCCGGAGAGAAGCGCGCCTCCCTGCCGCCGACGACCGCGCGCGTCGGCGTCGCGCCGCGCTTCCCGACCAACACCCCCTGAACGACGACGGGCGCCCCCAGGGGACGCCCGCAGCCTTAAACGACGACGGGCGCCCTCTCGGACGCCCGTGCCGTGTGTCCTCACTCAGCCAGCCCGACCACGAGGGCCAGGCCAGCTAGGTGAGGGTGCGCGAACTACCGCGCCATGTGCATGACCGCCACAGGGAACTCGCCGTCGAGTCCGTGGCAGCTCTCGCACGACTCGGCGCCAGCCGCCGAGGTCATTGCGTCCGCGTGAGCGACCGCCGGTGCCGCCGTGTGGCAGCCCGTGCAGGCCTGGCCCCAACGACGGGCGGGGAGGCTGCCGGCGGCCGGCGAGGTGTGGTCGGTCGGAGCCTGCCAGGTGGTGCTGCTGCCGTGGCACGTGGTGCACGACGCGGCGCCATTGGGCATCACCGGGAACGTCTCGGCGTGGAAGCCATGCACGAGCGTCGCGTAGTTGACCGACGCGCCAGGGGTCGCGTGGCAGACCAGGCAGGTGTAGCTACCGCGGCGTCCGCCGCCGTGGAAGCGGAGGTCACCGTGGCAAGCCGCGCAGGGGTCGTTCGTCGAGGTGGTCTCGATGATCGAGTACGGGGTGACGACCGTCGCCGCGCCGTAGAGCACGTCGCGCTGCGTCGAGCGGACGGTGCCGCGGTAGACCTGGTGCTCGCCGTTGGCGGCGAACTCGACGTTCGTGTTGCCCCAGAGCGCAACCGTGTAGGTGCCGGCGACGTACGGCTTGCCGCGCCAATCGCCCCACGTCTCGTTGGTCCCCTCGAGGAGGTCCGGCGGGGCGTAGTACGTGTTCTGGACGGTGTCGCCCGGGGCGCGCTTCCAGCCGAAGCGGCCGTCGGTGCGGTAGTTGAGGACGAACGGGTTCGCCGAGGCGGCCACGAGCGTGAGGACGCCGGTGGTCGGGGCGAGCGTGTAGTCCGTGCCCTCGCGACGGAGGGTCAGGGTCACCTTCGTCAGGGTGGCGCCGACCGCGTGCACGAAGCGGAGGCCGCGCTGACGCGCGAGCGTCAGGGTCTTGTTGGTCGTGTTGACCGCCGAGACCTGCGCGTACTCCTCGTTCGCCGTGCCCGCGTCGACGACGACGTAGTCGTTCGCCGCGAAGCCCGTCGCCGTCCCGACGTAGAGCCAGGTGGCGAGGAGGCGGTTGGCCGCGGTGAGCGTCGTGGTCGTGGCCGAGACTGCCGTGCGCTCGTAGAGCGCCTGGCGGCCGTACCAGACCGGGAGGTTCGCCGCCGTGAAGGTCTGGCCGACGGTGACGCCGTCACCGAGGCCGAGGCGCTCCATGGTCAGATCCATCGGGATCTTGGTCGTGTAGGTGGCCGCGGGCGCCCAGTAGTCGTAGTAGAAACGGTCGCCAGCCGCGAAGGCCGTGCGGCCCGCGACGACCGCGAAGGCGACCGGGTCGGCCGCGCTGCCCTTGAAGACCGTGATGTACGCGTTGTCGCCGGCGACGAAGGCCGCCGTGCCGACCGTCACGTTGAACTTGACCGAGCTATCGGTCGACGTGAAGCGGGTCAGCGCGTTGATCGAGTTCGGGAGGGTGCCGCCGCCCATGGCGCCGGACACGGAGCCGTTCACGGTGAAGTGAGTCGCGTCCGTGAAGTTGACCGTGAGCGCCTGCGCCACCACCGTCGCCGAGAGGGCGAAGTTGCCGAAGCTCGTGCCGCTGCGGTTCGCGCTGGTCGCACCCGCGAGGCTGCCGGACCCGAGGGAGCCGACCGCGAGGCCGCCGACCGTGAAGGCCGTCGACGTGGTGAAGTGCACCGTGAGGGCGTCGGACGTCGTGGTCGCGGTCGGGAAGACCTTGCCCATCGTGCCGTTCGCGCCGCTCGCGGCGACCTGGAGGCGGCCCGTGAAGTCCATCGGAGCAGCCGTCTGGCCGCCCGCGAAGACGATCTGACGAGCGGTCGTCGGACCGGTGAACCCGAGGGAGAACGCGTCGTAGTTGTTGATGGCGTAGTTGGCGCCAGCGGGGTCGGTCACCGTGAAGGAGACCGCCGGTGCGTCGCCGTTGGCGAAGGCGCCGCCGGTGCCCGAGCCGCCGGTGACCGCGGTGATGGTCATCACGTTCTGGGGGTCCACGGCGGCCGTGGTCATCGGGTGCGTGTGCGCGTCGCGCGTCGCGAGGTTGTCGCCGGTCTCCGCGTGGCAGCCCGTGCACTGGGCGTCCGTGCGGTTCGCCTGCATCGTCGAGCCGTTCTGCTGGTACGGGCGGGTCCAGTTGATGTCGTCGTGGCAGGAGCCACAGGCGCGGCGGATCGGCGCGGTGAACGCGCGGTCGCCCTGCGCGGGAGCCAGGAGCGGGCCGGCGCCGTCAGGGTCGCCGTGGCAGACCGCACACTGGGTGATGCCCTTGCGGATGTTGTCGTTCGCCGTCGCCTGGGTGGGCGTCGTCTGCCCGGCCACGGTGGTCTTCAGGAGCGCGGAGTAGCCCGCGTTCTTCGGCATCGCGATCTGGAAGTTCGGCATCATCGGGAACATGATGGTCGAGAAGTCCGTGCCGTGAATGATGTTCGGCGTGCCGGTCGTCGCGTACACGCGCGCGCCAGCCGCGTCGACGCTGACGCCGTTGACCGACGGGAGGTGCAACCCGTTGTGGAGGCGGTGGATCATGACGCGGAAGTCGATCGGCGCGTCGTGCTCGGGCGTCTCGGCGCCGGAGGTGTGGCAGGTGACGCAGAGCGCCGGGCTGTTGTAGCGAGCGCCGTGGCCCTCGATCGACTGGTGGCAGCTGTTGCAGTTGTCGAGGCCGACGACCGCGCGGGGCTCGAGCGTCGTCGCGCCGCCGAAGAGCACGTCGTGCGTGAGGTTCGCCGCGTCACGGACGCGGACGCCGTCGACGTAGAAGTTCTTGTAGGCGGCCATCGCGACCGTGTACGTGCCGGGGGTCAGCGGGCCCGTCAGCTCGCCGTCGACCGCGCCGTAGGTGGCGGTGTCGTTGAGCGGGGTGCCGAAGGCCGCGGGGATCGCGGTGGTGAACGTGTAGGTGTACGAGCCGTCCGTGTTGAGCACGGAGGCCGTCTTCACGTCGGTCAGCGTCTTGACGTTGCCGACCGGGATGATGTGCTGGTAGTTCGAGGTCGGGCCTGCGAACCACACGGCCGCCGAGTCGAGGGCGGCGAGCGCCACCGGGTGACCCGCGCGATCCGCGAGGGTGTAGGTGACCTCGATGAAGTCGCCAGCCGCGAAGGAGCCGTCCGCGCCGGTCGCGCCGCCGACGTTCGTGACGTTGAGCACGAGGCCCGGGGTCGTCTCGAAGCGGCTGAGCGCGGTGCCGGTCGCCGAGATGACGACGTGCGTGCCGTCCGAGCAGTTGACCGTCGCGGTGCCGTCGCCGTTGTCGGCAACGGTGCAGGACGCGGTGGCGGGCGCCGGGATCGTGACCGGCGGTGCGCCGGGGCAGGTGACCATCGTGGTGCCTGCGTCGACGTCCTGCGAGACCGAGCAGGGCGAACCGTCGCTGACCGTGACCGGGTCCTGGCCCGGGCAGGTGATCGTCTTGGTGCCGGCGCCGTCGTCCGTGATGGTGCAGGGCTCGACGTCGGGAATCGTCACGGTGTCGCCACCGCAGGTGACCGTGCGCCCGCCATCGACGGCGGCTACGGTGCAGCCCGTGCCGTCGTGCGGCGCGGGAATGGTAACCGGGTCTTGGCCCGGGCAAGTGATCGTTGTGGCTCCACCACCGTCAGGTACGGAGACGGTGCAAGGGCCTCCGGGGGCGCCGGCCGGCCCCTCACAGGCTGCAAGCACCGCCCCGACGGCCAGGACAATAGAAACTCGCGTTCGAAACTTGGTCATAAAGGACCCTCCAGATTGGTTAGGCGCGTAAGACCATACCCAGAGGCGCCAAGCAAGCCAGATCGACGCGGCGCGGCTCGACGGGATGATCGTAGTCAAACCGCATTCTGCAGCGCCGACGCCCCCCGATAGGGACGTTGCCTTTGTGCTGACAGTAAAATTCTTGGGGGAGTCCGCGCGCACGCTTGTGACTTCCTGGGCCGCGAGGCACGCTCCCAAAGGGCGATGGCGATTGTCGACAAACGTGAGGCGATGCGGCGGGCTCAGGCGGCGCTCGACGCGGGCAAGCCCGAGGACGCGCTCCTCCAGCTCTGGCCGCTGATCGACCGGCCGCACGTGCTCGAGGAGGAGCTGCGGGCGTACCTGCGGCTGATGTTGGCGGCGTACACGGCGCTGCGGCGCGGGCGCGCGGTGACGACGATCGCGCTCTTTCTCGGCGATCTCGACTCGGCGGAGCGCTTCGCGGCGGGCTCGCCGCTCGACCTCGCGCGCGTGCACATCGCGCGGGGTCAGCCGCGCGAGGCGGCGCGCGCGTTTCAAGCGGCGAAGTGGCTCGGGCACGCGGCGATTCAGCTCGAGGAGGCGGGCGATGATCGCGGGGCGCGGCTGCTCTGGGAGCAGCTCGCCGAGGACCCACGCCTGCGCGAGGACCTCTACACGCAGTCGCTCGTGCGCTTCAACCTGGGGCGCGCGTGCGGGCGGCTGAAGGACGACGTCGCGTCGCGGAAGGCGATCGTGCAGAGCATGCACCTGCTCGAGGCGGCGGCGGACGGCTTCGAGACGCGCGGGCTACGCGAGCGCGCGTTCGACTGCTTTCAGGTGCTGCTGACGCTCGGGCGAGACGGCGCGTTCGAGAACCTCGCGGAGGGCTACCTCAACTGCATCCGCATCCTGCAGGAGGACCACCTCAAGTACTACGTGCTCCAGTACTACGAGGACTTCCAGAAGCTCGCGCTCGAGCGCAAGGAGCTGGTCGCGGCGGCGACGCTGTTCCGCGAGGCGGCGGAGTTCGCGCGGCGGCATGGGCTGCCCTACGCGCGCTACTACAAGCAGCGGGCGGCCGAGACGCACCTCGCGGCGGCCAAGCGCGGCGAGGCGTCGGGCGCGCCCGTCGAGATGACCGAGAACGCGTACGCCGCCGCCATCGACGCGTGGAGCGACCTCGGCGCGTACTCGAAGGTGCGCGAGACGTACGGCGTGCTCGCGATGCTCGCGCTGCCTGAGAAGCGCCGCGCGCGGTACACGCGCCTCTACGAGCGGCTCGCGGGGGTGCCCGACGAGAGCGGCGCGCGCTCGGGGATGCCGGACTACCTGCGCATGGAGACCGCGTATCCGGAGATCTGGCGGCTCGACGTGATCGAGTGGGAGCAAGGCGGGGACGCCGCCGAGACGATGGGCGAGGTGCTGCTCGACCCGAAGTTCCACGACTACACGCGGCGGCGCGCGCTGCTCTGTCGGCTCCGGCAGGTCGGTGACGGCGCGGCGCGGCCTGGTCCGGAGCTGCTCGCTGAGCTGGCGACGCTCCTTGGGCGCGCGGAGGTCTACTCGGCGCTCGCGCCGCTCGAGCGGCTCTATCAGCACCCGGACGCGCGGGTGCGCGCCGCGTGTCTGCGGGCGCTCCGGCAGCTCTACTTCAAGCGCTCGTTCGTGCTGGTGCAGCAAGGGCTGCGGGACCCCGACGCCACGGTGCGCGCGGAGGCGCTCGCGGCCGTCGCGCAGCTACACTTCGGGCACGCGCTCGACCCGCTCGCGCGGATCTACCGCGAGGCGACGGACCCGAAGGTGCGACGCACGGCGCTCGCCTCGATCGGCAAGGTGCCGAGCGTCGAGGCGCTCGAGCTGCTCGTCGACGCGCTCCGGCACGGGGACCCGGAGGAGCGACGCATCGCGCGGGAGCTACTGACGCGGAGCGATCACGCGGAGGCTGTCGCGGTGCTGAAGAACGCCGAGGCCGCCGAGAGCGGCGCGGCGCAAGCGGAGCTCAGCGGCGTGCTCCGAGCGCGCAACGTCGCTTAGGCGGGTCGGCGCGCAACGTCGCGTGAGGCGGGTCGGCGCGCAACGTCACTTAGGCGGGTCGGCGGCTCACTCGCTGAGCTGGCGCTCGCGCTCTTCGCGCTCGACGAGGGCGCGGATCTCGGCCTCGGTCCGCTGCTGCGCGGGCGCCGGAGGTAGCTCGTAGATGTTGACCTGCACGACCCCCTCGCCCGCCGGCACGATGGAGACGTCGAGCCTGACGACCGCGCCCGTCGCGCCGCGCGGCGTCGCGCCTCGGAAGGTGGCGCCTTCGCCGACGCGCGCGACGTTGCCGGTCTGCAGGCGCGGCCCGAAGTAGCGCTGCACCTTCGCGAGCGGCACGCGGGTCTCGTAGACGTGCTGACGGTCGAGGTCGAGCTTCTTCTCGAGCCCGCGGGGCAGGCGCAGGCCCGCGACGACCTGATCGCTCTCGCGCAGATCGCCCGCCGCGTCGTAGATGCTCGCGCGCTCCGGACCGCTCTCCGGGGCCGCGACGGGCGTGGTCGGCGGGTCGAACACCGGCTCCCCGACGGGCTCCGGGGAGCCGCACGCAGAGAAGCCGAGCGCGACGCCCGCGGTGAGCGCGGCGAGGAGCCCGGGGGAGAGCCCCCCGAGCGCAGAGGTGATCAGTCGATGCTGCCGGTCCACGACTGGATACTCGTCAGCGCGGTCGGCGGCGTCAACGTCCGTGTGATCGTGGTGACCGTGCCGAGCGTCGCGCCCGTGCCGCCACCGGCGCTCGCCTGCGCGACGAGCTCGAAGTCTCCGCCGCCTGCCGCTGCGTGCCGGTAGCGAGTGCCGCCCGAGTACGCGTCGGTCTCCGTGAGCCCGCTGAAGCAGGTGGGGCGCTGCGTGACGCCGACGCCCATGATGATCGCGTTGGCGACGTCGGGCAGGCGCTGGACGTAGACGCCGGAGGCCGCGGGGTACTCGATGCCGCCAGCCGGGTACGGGGTCGTCTGCGTGAGGACCGTCGTGTTCTTCAGGTACTCGACGCCCCAGAGGCGGCTCGCACCGAGCGCACACGCGTTGGTCGGATCGTTCGCGGACGAGAACGTCGCGAAGTAGACCTTGCCGTCGAAGAGCTGCAGCGGGCCGGTGACCTGCTCGCCAGCCGCGAGGCGAGCCTCCCAGTTGAGCGTCGACGTCCACGTGCACGTCGCACCCGAGCAGGTCGTGGCCTCGGTGACCGAGGCGATGCGGTTCGCCGCGGAGCCGTCGAGCGCGTCGATGTCGCCGCTCGCCTGGATGACCACGGGGTTACCCGAGATATCCGTGGAGACGATCGGCGCCTCGAAGGAGGGCTGCCCGGAGTCGGCGGTGCCGCCGATGAACAGGTCGTAGAAGGACGCCGCGGGCCAGGTGTCGAACGCGGGGTTCGAGAGGTCGATGCGCCAGACCACGCCGTCTTGGTCGGTGACGAACGCGCGGGTCGCCACGGTGCCGACGTCACCGGGGAAGAGCGAGACTCCGCCGACGATCGGCGCGCCGAACGTGCGGCCGTCGATGCGGGTCAGGATCTCTCCCGTGGAGAAGTCGATGAAGGCGAGGCTGCGACCGTTCGTGCCCCAGCAGCGGTGCAGCGCGCGCGACGCCTGACCGTTGGTGGTCGTCGGGGCCTTGTTGATGCCGGTCGCCGTGCAGCCCGTGGGGCTGAGCGCGCGGAGGGCGGGGTCCTCCGAGCCGAGACCGCCAGGCAGGACCGCGACAGCGCGCTCCTCGAGCGAGCCGGAGCTCGTCGTGATCAGGACCTGCCCGATGCCGGGCCGCCCGTAGCTCGGGCCCATGCCGGCGTAGGTGAACTGCCAGAGGAAGCCGGGCGCGAGCGGATCGGTGATGTCGAGCGCGATGTAGGTGCCGATGCCGCGGAGCGGAACGACCATCACCGTGCGGTAGATCGAGCCGCTCGCCGTCTGCCCGGGGATGCGACGCAGGAAGATGTCCTTGACGATGGGCGTGCCGTCGACGAGCGGCGCGTGCGCCGAGGTCGCGGAGTTGAGCAGCGGCAGGATGGCCGGCGGCACGAAGCCCCAGAGCTCGGTGCCCGCGGTGAGCGTGCGACCACCGTAGGTCGGGTGCGTCGCCGGCACGACGAAGTCCTCGGCGACGAACGCGTGCAGCACGCCGTCGTTCGAGCCGACGTAGACGACCGTCGGGCGGTTGGAGACGACCGGGTTCTGGCGGAAGAGGTTGTACGACTCGTCCGCGAGGTCCTGGCGCAGCGGCCCGACGACGACCGGCGACGAGTGATAGATGTCGCCCATGTTCGGGCGCCCGGCGCCGTGGACCCAGTTAATCAGCTCGGCGCGCCGAACGGTGTCCGTGGCGGCGAGGCCGAAGTACGCCGGCGTGAGCGAGGCGTTCGAGGTCGCGAAGGGGGTGAGCCCGAGCCCGCGCTGAGCCGGCGCCCAAGCCGTCGCCGTCGTGGAGGCGACCGTGTAGCCCAGGTCGGCGCCGGTCAGGTACTGCGTGGCGCGCGCCGCCGTCGACGGGACGACGGTCAGGAGATTGCGGGCCGAGTTCGCCTCGAGCAGGAGGTGGAAGCGATCCGAGGCGGCGAGCGACTGCAGCTCGGGCTGGAGCGTCGCGGTGTTGCAGACGTAGCGCCGACGATCGAGGACGCCGGACCACGGCGTGGTCGCGGTGCCGACCGAGAAGCCGGTCGAGAACTGAAGCTGCGTGCCCGAGCCCGACGAGGCCGCGAACGCGGGCACCGTGCGGGTCGTGACGCCCGTCGCCGCCTGATCGAGCGCGGCCGCGAGGCTCGCGAGCAGCGTGGCGCGGTCGCTCGCGAGGAGCGCCGTGCCCGTGCCGCCGCGCTGGGCGATCAGGTTGAGGCGCGCGACGTTCGCCGGGTCGCTGACGCTGAGGCCGACGACGAAGACACCGTCGACGAGGCGCGAGGCGCCCGCGCACTTGCCGGTCGTCGCGCTCACCTGACAGAGCTCATCGGCGAGGTCCTCGGCGCGCGCATACGGACAGGTGCCGCCCACCTGCTCGCAGTTGACCGTGCCGGTGCGCTTGTCGCTGTCCGGGTAGCCGTCCGTCAGGAGCAGCAGGTAGCGCGGCCGACACTGGTAGAGCGGGTCCCCTCCGCCGACGCGGACCGGATCGGCGACGTCCGGATCAGTTCGCAGCCAGTACTTCGCGTCGTCGAGCATGCCGGCGATCGGCGTGCCGCCGTAGGGACGCGCCGCGAGGAGGCGGGTCTGAATCTGCGCGTTGATGCCGCGGAAGTCAGCGGTGTCGTTGCCGACGCTGACGAGGCCGCCGGCGAGCGTGTCCTTGCTGCGCGCGCCGTTGTTCATCCTGTAAGTCGTCGCGCAGCCTGGGAACGAATACGGCACCTCGTTGCCGTAGGAGTACATCCCGTCCGCGGTGTCCATACGGGCGCGCGCCGAGACGTAGTCCGCCGTGCTGACGTCTGCGCCGAGGTACGGCACCGCCGTCGGCACGAGGCCGCCCGCGCCGTCGAACGTCATCAGACCGAACTTCACGCGGTCGATGTAGTTGTCGAGGATGCCGTCCTGAAGCTGCAGGCCATTCGGCTGGTGGTATGGGACCTGCGCGCGGTAGTCGTACTGACCGACGAACATCGGCGTCGTGCGATAGCCCGTCAGGTCTGCCTGCTTCGTGCAGCTGAACGACGAGAACGTGCCCGTGAGCGCCTCGAGCGTCGTGGTCCAGCGGTTCCGCTGATCGGCCACGCCGCCCACGCAGACCGGGCACGCGCCCACCGCGGAGCAACCGCGCGAGGCGCCGGACGGGATGTAGCTCGGCATGTACTCCATCGATAGCGAGGTATCGACGAGCAGCATGACGGTCGGGCGGATGGACCGGATATCCGGGTCCACGGCGTGCGCCGTGCCGACGAAGGGTCCTGCAGCGAACGCGAGCGCGAGCGCTAGCGCCGCGAGGAGGCCGTTCTTGGAGCGCGAGCTGAGCGTGGGTTCTTGGCGCTTGAGCATAAAGACTCCCATCACCGGCCGTAGGGTCCGAGCACGACGTAGGCGCGCGCGTCTGCCGCGCCCTCGAGATAAGGGCGGGTGTCGCCCGTGGAGCGCGGCACATCGGTGCCGACCGTGATCGGCACTCGCGTGCGACCGCGCGAGGTGTACGTCGCGGCCATGAAGTGCAGCGTGCCCCCGCCGTCCGCGCGATGACCCGGGATCGGCATCGTGTAGCCGATGTCGTCGTTGATATCGACGATGAACCAGGGCGCGAGCGCAGCGCGCCCGAGCGAGGCGCCGCGGAGGGCGTCCGTCTCGATCGGGAAGCCCGCCGTCGGGCTCGTCGTCATGTCGCTGAGGTAGAGGCGGTAGTTGTGCTTGCCCGCGAGCAGCTCCGGCTCGAAGAACTGCCCCATGTAGCCCGCGCCCGGCAGCGTCGTGCGCTGCAGCGCGAGCTCCACGCCCGCCGGCTCGATGATGTCGCTGTAGGCGATTGCCGCAATCAGGCCGGACTCGGCCACGTACTGCGTCTGCAGCGCCTGCCGAGCGGCGCCCGCCGCGCGAATCTCCGACGTCGTCGTGTGCACGGCGAAGACGGCGACTCCCGTCGTCATCAGCAGCACGAGCATGACGACGAACATCGCCGCTCCCTCACGCTTGGGCGCGGGGGAATGCGGAGCGGGGCTCGTCGGGGTTCGGAGTTGTGGGTTGGGCGTTCGCACGGTCTCACCTCAAGTTCGACAGCAGGACTTCGCTCGTGAGCGAACGAACACGCGCGGCGCCCGGATAGGCGGCGTTGACCGTGACCTTGAAGCGCGTGAGCGGATCGCCCGCCGCACGCACGATGTACGGGAACGTCGGGTCCTGATCGGCCGTGCGCCCGGAGAGCGTGACGATCGCGCTGCGCACCCGCTGCGGAGCCGCACCGACCGCGCCCGCAGCCACGCTGCCGAGCAGCGGCGCGGCGGCGAGCCCCGTCAGACGCTGCAGGCTCGGCGGGAGCGTGCGATTCGTCTCCTGATCGAGGACGAAGTCGAGGTTGAAGTCGACGACGTTCTCGAGCACGACGCTCTCGCTGTTCGCGACCGCGAGCCCTGCGAACGTCAGCTCGCGACGCACCAGAAACGAGCGCGTGCCCTCGACGAATTCCCCGCCCGCGGGGTTGATCGACGCCGAGTTGAAGCCGGTGCCGTTGTCGACCCGGTACTCGATGCGCGAGAGCACGGAGACCGTCGCGCCGTCCGCGAGTCCGCCGACGCAGAGCCCACCGACGCCGATCCCCGGAGCGAAGGTGACCGCCGCCGTCGCGGGGCTCGCCGAGGTGATCGTCGTGTAGAAGACGTTGCCCGACTGCGTGCGGATGCGCAGCACGCGCCCCGGCGCGAACACCGAAGCGAACGGGCCCGTCGCCGTCGCGTCGATGGGCGCCGCGCCGAACGTGCGGCGAAACGCCTGCCACGAGGTCTGCAGCGTGAGGCTGTCACCGGCGGCGTTGAGCCCCGTCGCGAAGTACGCGTCGTTCGAGGCGTAGCTGCCGACGAGCGTGAGCCGGTCCGCCGAGACGCCGTTGAGCCCGGCGTTCGGGATCATCGCGTTGTCGACGTCGTTCTGGAACTGGACCGCCTGCAGCTCGAAGGCCGGAGCGCGGCAGCGCTGGTCGGTCGCGGAGTTCGCCGTCCCGAGATAGCCCGCACGCGCGAGGTCGCGCTGCACCATGTCCATCGCGAGGCGGACGGCCGTCTGCGTCTGGCCGATGCGCTGCTGCTCCTGGAAGTGCCGCGACGACGCCGCGCCGATGAAGTACGTGCTGGAGATGACGAGGGCGCCCGCCGTGAGCGCGATCATCAGCTCGACGAGCGAGTAGCCCGCGCGCCGACGAAGCGAGCGCGCCTGCGCCGCAGCGCTGAGGTGCGGGCGGCTCATCGCGGCACCCAGCGGATGACGGTCGACGCGCTGACCGAGCGAATCCGGATGTCGTTGCCGATGGCCGTCTCGGCGCCGACGCCGCAATTCGGATAGAGGTTGGCCGCCGCGGCGCCCACGTTGCCCCGGCGATGCCACCAGACCCGCACGTCCGCGCGCATCGCCTGCCCAGCGTTGACCCACTCGAGGCGATACTGCGCGCAGTAACGGACATCGCCGCCGAGCGCGATCTCGCGGCCGTAGTGGTCGTAGCTGGCGCGCGAGTCGGCGAAGACCGCCGGCGTCATCCACGTCGGCGAGGTGCCGACGGCAGGCACGTTGAGCAGATAGCGAGTGCGCGCGAGGGGGAGCGCGGTCGCGATTGCGCCGCCGGTGTTCCAGTTGAGCGCGTCGCGCTTGAGGCGCTCGAGCCAGGTGCGGGTGACCGTCGTCGCGATCGACATCTGCCGCGCCTCGGCGTTGCCGTTGATGGCCGCCTGCTGCAGCGCGAAGATGCCCGCGGCGCCCGCGGTCAGCAGCGCGATGGCCATCATCACCTCGACCATCGTGTAGCCGCCGAGCGCGCTACGCGACCGCCGAAGTGCCCGCCCCTGCCTCGCCGTTCGCGGGCTCATCGCAGCACCCTCGCGGTTCCGCCGAGCGGGAACACCACCCGACGCGTCGCGCCGTCGGCGGCGCCGGACACCTGCCGGACTACGGTGAAGACGAAGCCGCCGCCGATGGCGGCCGAGTTGTTCGACGAGAAGCGCGTGATCGCGCCGTTCGTGCTGTACATCGTCGTGCCGTTCGGCTGGAAGCAGAGGTCGATCGCCGGGAACGCGGCGGGCGGGCTGAGCAGCACATCGCTGCCGCCGAGCCGGTACCGCGAGGAGCTCGCGTCGAGCTCATCCACGCAGGTCGAGGCGGCCGTCCCGCAGACGGCGCCCGCGGCGAAGATCGGCGCCCAGGTGTTGGTGTTGCAGCCGCTCGCGATGCCGCGGAAGAGCTGCACCCGCCCGAACGCGCCAGCGGCGCCCGTCGCCGTGTAGCGCAGCACCTCGGCGCGCCCGTAGGCCATGGCGTCCGCGCGGGCCGCCCGCCCGAGCCGGACGAGGTCGAGCGCGACCTGACCGGCGCGCTTCTCCGCGAGGGTCGTCGTCAGGGTCGGGGCCGCGAGCGCCATCGCGACCATGATGATCACCAGGACGGCCATCAGCTCATAGAGCGTGAAGCCGGCGCGGCGAGGATCGGGTCGGTGACGAGAAGACAGCATGGCCATCCTCCGCTCTGCAATGGCCGTACCTCTCGGGTCGGCGGGTCCAAGAGCCCGTTCTCACGCTGGAAACGGGCGACACCCCAGCTGGAGCACTCCGCATCGAATGCGGTGACTGGAAAAGTTTGCGCGGCACGGAGGGTCGCGGCAGTCGTCAACCTTGACAGGTGGGCGCCGCCAACGTATCCCACGCCCCGTTGCCCTCCGGGGATCATGCGAAAGTGGCGGAATTGGCAGACGCGCTGGATTCAGGTTCCAGTGGGGTAACTCCCGTGCAGGTTCAATTCCTGTCTTTCGCACCAGCCTTTAGTTTCATGCAGTTAGCTCTGGTTGGACGGTCTGCTCAGGGGCGGCAAAAAGCAGCCCGCAGACGGCATACAACCAGAATACAACCAGAATTCGTGACGGGCTCCGGGTTGGAGGCGGCCGGTCAGCTGCTGGTCCTTCACGCGGTGAGCAGCTCACGCAGCACCGCGCGGGCGACCTCACGCTCACGCGCGGTGCCGACCCGGAGAGCGTCCGTGACCGCGAGGAGCGCGTAGAGCTTCGGGTCCCGGGCTGCTGCCTGCGGGGCCGAGGCATAGAGCGGCTCGAGCGACTCACCGCGGACGGTGCCTTCTCGATCGGGCCACACCAACGGCGGCTCATCACCGGCCGCGAGGCGCTCCGAGAGCGGCGGCGCGGAGGTGCTGGTCGGCATCCCACGAGTCGCCCGGCCGCGCTCCG
>CAIUAC010000220.1 GCA_903896985.1 uncultured Sandaracinus sp. | reverse complement strand
CGCACGCGCACCGACCCGCGCGTGCTCCAAGGCGCCTCGACGCGCTCACTCGTGCTGATGATCCCGGCACTGCAAGCGCGCGCGCTCACGCGCGTCCGCGACTACGTGACGGCCGAGGACGTCGAGGCGCTCTCGCAGTACGTGTTCTCGCACCGCCTCGAGTACGCGCCGGGCGCAGAGACGGGCGATCAGGTGCTCCGGGACTGCATCGGGCCGCCGCTCGACAAGCTCGCCCGCGCGACGATGAGGCGCTGAAGCCCGCGATGCGCGCCCGTCTCCTCAGCCTGCTCGCGGTCTCGTGCGTGCTCTCGAGCGCGCTCGTCGTGCTGCTGCACGCGCAAGCGCAGCAGGTGCCCGCGGGCACGACGGGCACGCCCGAGGAGCTCGAGGCGTACACGCTCTACGGCCAGAACAAGCTCGTCTCGGCGCGCACCAAGGCCGAGCGGATCTTGGCGCGCGATCCCGACTCGATCATGGGGAACTACCTCGCCGGCGTGACGCTGCGCGAGGCCGAGGGCTCGCTCGCCCGCGCGATGTTCCACCTCGGGCGCGCGCGCGAACTCTACGAGGAGCGCTGGGGCGTGAACCGCCCGCCCGGCGCGCCTTGGCACCTGCACCAGGAGATCCTGTTCGCGATCACGCAGCTCGCCGGCGAGATCGAGGAATACGACTACCAGGTGCAGATGCTCGAGTTCTACGACTCCCTGTACGATCCGGATCTGCTCGCCGAGCACGCCTGGCCGCTGCTGCACCTCGGGCGCTTCGACGAGGCGCGCGTGTTTGCCAAGCGCGCCATCGCGACGAACGAGCGCTGGGAGGCGTCCCTCGGGCTGAACGGCCTCTGCGCGATCGAGGCCGAGGCGCGCACGCGAAAGCCGCAGTACGACGCGTGCATCGCCGCGCTCGAGGCGGCCCGCCGCCGCGCGGCCGCGCCCGTCGATCCGCAGCACCCAGAGAACGCGCAGCAGGTCACCGTGCACGCGTACAACGCGTCCCTCGCCGCCCTCGCGATGCTGAAGCACGCCGAGGCGCAGGCGCTCGCCGAGGAGGGCGCGCGCCGCCTCGAGTTCACGACGGCGAACCCCTGGCGGCTCCTCGCGCGACTGCACGCCGACGCCGGCCAAGCGAACGAGGCCATCGAGGCCGTCCGCGAGATGCAGCGCTGGCGCGCGCGTCAGCCGGCCAACCTGCGCGACCAGGATCACGCGGAGACGGACTCCGCGCTCGCGACCGTGCTGCTCGTCGCCGGTGAGATCGACCCTGCGGTCACGCTGATCGAGCGGGCCATCGACCGCCCGGACCGCCGCGGGCTCTCGTCGTCGACGCCCGAGCAGGCGCACGGCGCCAACGCGCTCTTGCACCGCGCGCTCGTGCACGCGAAGGCCGAGCGCGACTACGAGGCGGTCAGCGTCGGCGGCTTCTTTCAGCGGACGATCAACCGCCTCGGGGTCTGGTGGGACTCGCTCGACTCGCTGCGCGACGACGAGCGCGTCGCGGGCGCGCTCTCGAACGAAGACCGCCTCGTCGCGACGCTGCGCGTGAACGTGCGCGGCGGCATCGAGCCGGTCCCGGTGTGGCTGCTCGGCGACCTGATCGACACGCTCGGCGCGGGCGTCGTCGCGGTCGCGCTCGAGTCGGCGCGCGAGGCGGATCGCGGCTTCCCCGAGGTCGCGCCCTACCACGACGCCATCGGCGCGGAGATCGCGCTCGCGCAGGGCGACGACGACGAGGCGCTCAGGCTCGCCAAGCTCGCCATCGAGAAGCTCCCCGCCGCGGAGGTGCTGCTCCGGGCGCGCACGGAGGCCGTCGCGGCCCAGGCCGAGCGCGGCCGCGGCGACGATCGCGAGATGTACGGGCACTTCGTGCGCGTGATGCAGCTCGACGCCGGCACGCTGCGCCGCATGGGCCTCGCGCTGCCCGCGCGGGTCGTCGCCGAGAACGGCGGCGCGGTCGTCGAGGAGGTCGCGGATATGCTCGAGAACAGCCCGCGCCTGCGGAGCGACGACAGCGGCTTCACGGTGGCGGTCTCCGGTACGGACTCGGCCCCGCGCGTCTGCCTCCGCGACCCGAGCGGCGGGCAGCTCAAGTGCGTGGACGTCCCGCGATTGCCGCACGAGCGAGGCAAGCCGGACGAGACCGACGACGAGCTCGCGGCGCGCACCGCGGACGTCTTCCACGACGAGATCTTCGCCCTACGTGTCGTCATCTCGCGCACCGATATGCGCTCGCTCGACGGCAGCGTGACCGGCGGCGTCGAGCAGAGCCGGGACCAGATGCGTCAGATGCTCGACGGGCTGACGAGCGACGGCGCGCCGACCCCGTGATCGACGCGGGCGGCACTCGACGCGGGCGCGACGAGACTTGCGTGGCACGCTGCGCGCCGTGAACGCCGTCAGCGAGTCGTCGTATGAGCTCGTCGCGCTTCTCGGGGAGGGCGGAATGGGCCGCGTCTACCGAGCGATTCACCGGCCGAGCGGACGGGTCGTCGCGGTGAAGATGCTGCGCTCGGAGGCGCGGGACGATCCGGGTAGGCGTCGCCTGCTGCTCGACGAGGCGACCGCCGCCGCGCGGCTCACGCACCCGAACATCGTCGCGCTGCTCGACGTCGGGCGCGACCCGCACGGCTCGCCGTATCTCGTGATGGAGCTCGTCGAGGGCTTCGATCTCTCGGTCTGGGTGCGGACCTGGCCGGGCTGGTCCGTCATCGCTCGAGGGCTCGACGACATCCTCGCGGGGCTGGCCGAGGCGCACGCCGCGGGCATCGTGCACCGCGACCTGAAGCCCGAGAATTTCCTGGTCGAGCGCGCGACCGGCCGCGTGAAGATCGTGGACTTCGGCATCGCCCGGGTGGTCGATCCGCTGCGGGGAGACGCGCAGCGTACGGGCATCGCGGGCACGCCCGTGTACATGGCGCCCGAGCAATTCGTGGGCGTCGAGCGCATCGGCCCGTGGACGGATCTCTACGCGCTCGGCGTGATCATCCACGAGCTGCTCGCGGGCACGCCCCCCTTCCCCTACGAGCCCGCCGCGTCGGTCGCCGCGAAGCTGCACGGGGACCCGCCCCCGCTGCGCGTGCGCGACGGGCTCGAGCTGCCGCTGGAGCTCGTGCGCCTGTTTCACTCGATGATCGCGCGCGAGCCGCGCGATCGGCCACGCTTCGCGGCGGAGGTGCGCGGGCGCCTCGCCGAGGTCGCGCGGCAGGTCGGCGATGGCGTGCGAGAGGCCGAGAGCGCCGCGGTGCACTCGGCGCCCACCTACCTCCACGACGACACGACGGACCGCGGAACGCTCGAGGCTCCGCTGACGAGCCCGCGGAACTCTGAGCTACCGCCGAAGAGCCTGCGTCCCTCGGCGCCGCCGGACGCCGAGCCCGCGCACGCCCGCACGCCGACGCTGATCGAGCTGCCATTCGAGCTCGCCGCGGCCGACAACGGGTCGCCCGGTCGCGCGCTGCGCAGGGTGCGTGAAGCGCCGCTCGTCGCTCGCGCGCAGGAGCGCGCGACGATCTTGTCGCAGGCGCTCGAGGTGCGCTCGCAGGGCCTCACGCGGCTCCTCGTCTTCATCGGACCGCCGGGCATCGGCAAGAGCCGGGTGGCGCGCTGGGGCTTCGCGGAGGTCGAGCGGAGCGGCGCGATGGAGTCTCTCGCCGCGGGCTACGACGTCTCGGAGACCGAGCTCGCGGGCGGGCTGCGACGTGCGCTGCGGCGCGCCTTGGGGCTGCCGCCGAACGTCCCCGGAGCGGACGCCGTGCCGGACGAGTGGCGCTGGCTCGTCGACGCGCGCGGCGTGCTGCCGTTCGACGCGGTGCTGCTCCAGCGCTGGCTCGCCGAGGACAACGTGGAGGCTGGCCCCGTCGAGCCCGTGGTCCAGGCGCTGGCGGGCGCGATCGCCGCGATGGCGCGAGTCCGACCCGTGTATCTCTGGCTGGACGACGTCGCCTGGGCGCGCGACGGCGCGATGGAGCTGCTCGAGCACCTGCTCGACACGCCCGACGCGCCGGTGCTCGCGGTCGTCACGCTGCGTGAAGGCACCGCGCAGCATCCGCGGCTCGCGGCGCGCTTCGAGAAGCTCTTCGCGCGCCCGCTGACGACCGTGCGTCACCTCGCGCCGCTCGACGCGGGCGCCCGCCGTGAGCTGCTGCGCGCGCTCGCGCCGCTCGCCCCGGAGGTCGCCGAGGGGGTCGCGACGCTGATCGACGACGGCACGCCGCTGACGCTCGTGCAGCTCGTGCACGGGCTCTCCGACGCGAAGCTGCTCGAGGCAGGGCCGGACGGCCTCCGCCCGGCGGCGGGGCGCACGATCGAGGAGCTGCTCGCGCATCGTCCGCTGAGCGAGCTCACCCGCGAGCGCGTGCGCGAGGTCGTCGACACCTTCGGGCCAGACGCCGATCGCGCGGAGGGCGTGCTCGCCCGCGCGGCCGTGCTCGGCATGCAGTTCGAAGAAGGCGCGCTGCGCGCTGCGTCTGGCGCGGACGAGCCGCTCGTCGATCAGGTGCTCGATCGCGTGCTCCTGCATGGCCTCGTGCGCGCCGAAGGCCACGGGCGGTACAGCTTCGATCACCGCGCCGTGCAGGAGCATCTGCTCGCGCGGATTCAGAACCTCGTCGACCGCGACACCGTGCTCCGCGAGACGGCCGAGGGCCTCTTCACCTTCTACGGGCGCGTCCGCGCGGACGTCGCCGTGCGCGCCGCGCTGCTGCTTCGTCGGGCGGGCGAGCACGAGCGGGCGTACACGACGCTCCTGCACGCCATCCGCACGTTCGGGCGGGCTTTCGAGCTCCAGCGGGCGCTCGCGGAGATCGAGGTCGCGCAGCGCTGGCTCGCCGCCGACGGCGTGCAAGCGCCCGACGCGCGCCTCGCCGAGCTGACGATGAACGAGGGCTACGTCGCCTATTTCGGGCTGCGCTACGACGATGCGCTCGGCGCGCTCGCTCGAGCAGAGGAGCACTACGCGACCCTCGGCGACGACGTCATGGCCGCGCGCTGTCGGTGCTTCGTCGCGAGCGTCTGGTTCTATCAGGATCGCTTCCGCGACTCGGAGCTGCGCGCGAAGGAGAGCATCGCGCAGGCGTCGAAGAACGACCCGCGCCGCGCGGTGACGGGGCTCTTCGCCTCGCACATCCTCGCGCAGCACGCGGGGCTGCGGGGAGACTTCGAGGGCGCCCTCCGCTGGCAGCACGAGGTCGCCGAGTACGCCGCCGCGAGCGGGAAGCTGTGGCGCGAGGCGTTCGCGCTGCTGAAGGTAGCCGACCTCGAGATCGTGCTCGGCCGCCTCGAGGACGCCGAGCGACACCTCGAAGAGGCCGTCGAGAGCATCCGCGACGTGCGCTACGACGAGCTGCTCGGCGAGGCGCTCGAGGTCGAGGTGCGCCTCGCGCTCGCCCGGGGCCGAGCCGCCGACCTCCGCCCGAGGTTCGCTGCGCACGTCCGCGGCGTCGAGGCGCGCAACGAGCTCTGGGTGCTCACCGCGCTACGCCTGACCGAGGCCCGCCTCTCGGCCGCGCTCGATGATGCGCCAACCGCCGCTGCGGCCGCGCGGCGCTTTCTCGACGCCTGCGAGGTCGTCAGCCACGACGAGCCTCCGACGCTCGCGGGGATTCGCGACCTCGCCAGGGTGCTCGAAGGGCTCGGAGAGCGCGACGCGGCCGAGGCGCTGCGGGCGCACCTCGCCGGGCGCACGGCCAGCTACGACGCCCGCGACACCCTGCCCGAGCTGTCGAAGGCCGGGCGCCCCGTCAGCTGACAGACGAGACCGGCGCCGGGCGACGCACGTTGCGCCTCGACCGGGCGAGAGACGCGCGGCGCAGCAGCGACCAAGCCAGCATGGCGAGACCACCCGCCGCGCTCGCCGCGAAGATCGAGCCGCTGCCGCCGGGGAGCGCGGTGAGGCTCGCCTCCCGACGCGGCATAGGCACGGCGCGCGGCGCAGCGGCGTCCTCGGCGTACGGGGTCCCGAGCGCGACCGCGAGCTGCGCGGCGAGCTCAGCCTCGCTCGGCTCCGCGCGCGACGGCACGGCGGCGAGCTCCTCGAGTGGCTGTGCGGCGAGGCGCGCACGGTCGGCTTCGAGCTGCTCACCGCGCACGGCGAGCACCATCTCCGCCGGCCGAGCCCCGGCGAGCGCGCCGACACCCGGCAGCACCGGCACGAACGCCTCGCGGAACTCCCCTGCCGCCACGGGCGCCGCGGCGGGCAGCGCGAGCGTGACGAGCGCGCCGGAGACGACCGTGGCCGTCGCAGGCACCGCAGCGGTCGTCGACAGCCAGCGCTCCGGGTCCCACAGCGCGCTCGGGCGCCCCGACAGCGCCGACAGCACGACGCCCCCGTGCTCGCCAGCGGTCCAGGGCGCGCGACCGACGTTGCGGTAGGTCGCCGTCAGCTGCGCGTGGGCGCCCGCGTCCACGGCGCTCGGCGGCGACACGGACTCGAGCCGCGCGGCGTACCAGCGCGCGCCGCGGTCGATGCGGATCCCGAGGTGATTGCCGACGCCGCGCCCGCGCCCGTCGGAGGGGTGATTCTGCACGCCGCCCTCGCCCGCCACGAAGAGCTCCGTCGAGCCGCCACCGTCGAGGTTGAACGCGTCCCACGCGCCGACCTCGAGCATCAGCGCCGCGAGCTCGTCCCCGTCGAGGCCGATCGCGTCGTGCTTGCGCCCGTCCGCGATGATGAGGACGAGCGTCTTGCGGTCCCGCGAGAGCCCCACCGCGGTGCGCGGATGCCGCGAGGCGATGTGCTGCGGCGAGAGCCAGCCAGTCAGCGCCACGCCATCGCGCACGAGCCACGGCTTGCCGCTGACGATGTTGCTCATCCAGGGCTGCGGCGTCGAGCGCAGCGTCTGCGCCGAGTCGAACGCGAGCGCCTGGTTCAGGTCCCCCACCCCGAGGCTCGCGCTGCACTCCTCTTCGTAGGCGTCGGTCCAGGCGTGACCGTCGGCGGCCGTGAGCCCACACGGGCGATACGCGCCGTCGAAGTAGTTCGCGTTGAGCGCGATGTCGGCGCCGTACTGCCGCGCGAAGTCCGCCACGGGCAGCCCACGGTCGCTCGGGCGCGTGGTCACGAGCGAGACCTCCGGCGCCGTGAGGTCCACGAGCAAGACGTGCAGGTCCACGCGGGCCCGCGTGCGGTGCAGGTGCCGCACCCCCGGATACGGATCCGTCCAGACGTCGGCGGCGCGCGCGGGCATCGGCAGCGCAGTGGCGAGCGCCAGGGCGAACAGGAGGACCACGGGGGGTGATGTAGGCTCCATGCACACCTACACTGACTGCACTCACATCCGGGACCAAAAAAACTGCAAGGAGCCCCACCGAGGGTGAGCGTTGACACTCGAAAGCCAGCGATGGTATTCGCGGCGTGCGCGCTGGACGACTCGCGCGCTGACGGAGGGGTCCATGACGAGCCATCGTTCGACGGTCGTTCTCTCGCTCGCGGCCTGCGCGCTGCTCTCGGTCGGCTGCGGAAGCAGCCGTCAGTCGGTGTGGGAGGACGACACCACCACCGCCCCGACGACCGCCGCGCAAAACGCCACGCCTGGCGCGGCCGACCAGCGCACCACCCTGCTCACCGAGGCCACCGCGGCGTGGGCGGAGCGCAGCGACGAGGCCAAGCTGCGCCTCGCCATCGAGAAGTGGGAGGCGGCGGTCGCCCTCGACGGCACTCACGCCGACGACTGGGCGGCGCTCTCGCACGGCTACTACTTCCTCGCGGACGGGCACCTCTCGTTCGACGAAGCCAAGCAAGAAGAGATGATGGCGACCTTCGAGAAGGGCACGCGCGCGGCCGAGAAGGGCCTGCTCGCGGTCTCGCCGGCGTTCGCCGCGCGTATGCACGAAGGCGCGCGCATCGAGGAGGTCGTGAGCCTCTTCGAGCGCGACGCGGTGCCGTGCCTCTACTGGCGCTCGGCGAACCTCGGCAAGTGGGCCTCGGCCCAGGGCTTCGCGACGCTCGTGTCCTACAAGGACGAGATCCGCGCGGTCATGACCCGCGCGCTCGCGCTCGACGCGAACTACTTCTACGGCGCGCCGCACCGCTACTTCGGCGCGTTCTTCGCGCGGGCGCCGGCGTACTCGGGCGGCGACCTCAACATGTCGAAGGAGCACTTCGAGGCGTCCATCGCGCAGGAGCCGCGCTACTTCGCGACGCACGTGCTCTACGCTGGCGACTACGCGGTGAAATCGCAGAATCGCGCGCTCTTCACGGAGCAGCTGAACCTCGTGATCAACGGCGATCCGCAGGCGCTTCCTGAGGCGGGCCCCGAGAACCTCGCCGAGCAGCGCAAGGCCCGCGAGCTGCTCGCGCGCGCCGACGAGCTCTTCGAGTGAGCCAACGCGGCTGAAGAATCCCTGCGAGGCGCTCGTCCGAGGCCTCGCAGGAGCCGTGTCGCACGGAGCTCGAAGTCAGAATCGCTCACCTCGGAGGCCGTCGATGTCGCCCAAGAAGCTCACGCTCCTGCTCGCAGTCGTCAGCACCGTGGTGTGCGCGCTCGGTCTCTTCGCCTCCGAGCAAGGCGTGGGCGCGCAAGAGCGCATCCAGATGAAGATCGCCACGGTCGCGCCCGAGGGCACGCCCTGGGAGAAGCAGCTCAAGCAGTTCAAGCGCTACGTCGAAGAGGGCTCGCAGAACCGCATCCAGGTGAAGATGTTCATGGGCGGCTCGCTCGGCGGCGAGAAGGCCCTCGTGCGCCGCGCGTCCCAGGGCACCATCCAGGTCTTCGCGGGCTCTGCGGCGGCCGTCGGCTCGCTCGTCCCCGAGTTCGACGTCATCGAGTCGCCGTACCTCTTCGACAACGCGGAGCAGGCGGACCACGCGCTCGACGCGCAGGGCACGCGCGACCAGGTGAGCGCGCTCTTGACGAAGCGCGGCTTCAGCTTCGGCTTCTGGGCAGAGAACGGCTTCCGCAGCTGGTACACGAAGGAGAAGCAGATCCGCACGCCGGCTGACCTGCACGGGCTGCGGATGCGCTCGCAGGAGTCCCCGGTGCACCTCGAGACGTACCGCGCGTTCGGGGCGAGCCCGGTGCCGATCGACGTGACGAACGTGCTGACGAGCCTGCAGACGGGCGTCGTCGACGGCTTTGACAACACGCCGCTCTTCACCTTCGCGACGAGCTGGTATCAAGGCGCGCACCAGCTGACCTTGAGCGAGCACTGCTACCAGCCCGGCGTCGTCGTGTACTCGAAGACCTGGTTCGACGGGCTCGCGCCAGACCTCCAGCAGTTGCTGAAGAACATCCCGGCGTCGCTCGTCACCGACGGTCGAGCCTCGGTGCGCCGCATGGACCCGATCCTGCTGCAGAACCTCACGCGCTTCGGCATCACGATCTACCACCCGACCCCGGCCGAGCGCGCGCAGTTCGCGACCATCGGGCGGCCGGTCGGCGACCGCATCGCGACGAAGGTCGGCCCGGCGGCGCGCAACCTGCTCCGAGCGCTGCGGGCTCGCTGAGCTCGCGCGGAGCGCGGCGGCTCGGGCAGGCGCACGTGCGGAGGTGCGCGCCCGCGTAGCTCAAGGACCGCAGGCGGTCGCAGCCCACGGGAAGCCGCGGTCGTTCGCGAGGGCCTCGACGTCGGCCGCCGGGACGCCGACGTCGCACACGAGCGCGTAGAGCAGGTCCGAGGCGTCGATGCCGGCGGCGCCTTGGTCGGGGTGCGGCCACGTACCGAAGTAGTCGACGAGCAGCGCGAGCATCCCGTCGACGCCGAGCGTGACCCGGTCGAAGGGCTCCGCGGGGTTCACGCCGTCGAAGGCGTCCCACAGCAGGGCGGCCACGAGCTCCTCGCGCACCAGCCCGTCCGGCGCGCCGGTGCTCGTGCCGCGGAAGTCCGGGCGCGATACGCCGTCGAGCGTGACGTCCTCGAACTCCATGATGCGATTCGACCCGGCGTACGTGTCGACGACGAGCGGGTGCCCCTGCACGAGACAGGCGAAGAAGTAGCCGAGCCCCTCGCCGTACGCGAGCTCGGGCTCGACGAGGCGGTCGCGGTGGGTGCCCCCCGGCGAGGTGTCGCGGCTGTAGTGGTCCGCGAAGTAGTGGCCGAGCTCGTGGAGGATGATCCCGTCGTCGTACTCGTCGGTGTCCTCGACCTGACCGCCGAGGGAGATCACGTCGCTCGAGTAGCAAGAGCCGCACGTCCACGGGAGGCCCGCCTGCCACTCGACCGTCACCCGCGGCGCGGGCGTGCCCACAGACGCGGCGTAAACGAGGAACGCGGAGTAGAGGACGTCCGCGATGTTGAACGCGCCGCCGAGGCCGCTGTCGGCTTGGGCGAGCAGCGCGACGTCGAGCCCGGCGCTCACGTCGAACGGCGCCGACGCCAGGGCGTAGACGCTGCCCCGTCCGTGTCGATCGAGGACCCGCCCGCTGTGCCCCGCGTAGGCGACCTCGGCGCGCGCGCGCACCGTCACGAGCGTCCCGGCGGGCACGGTGTACGGGAGCCCGAACCGACCCGCGTCGTCGGTGTCGCTCGACGCGAGCACGGTGCCTGCGCCGTCGAGCAGATCGACCGCGACCGCCCGCGCGGGCCGGAGGTCGAGCGCCCCTGTGAAGCCGCCCTCGTCGAACGCCCGGTCTTCGTATTGGACGAGCCCGCGCACCGAGCGTCCCGCGCCCGCATCGAGCGGCGCGCCGGCGTCGTCGGAGCCGGCATCGCTCGAGTCGGCATCCGGCGGCGCGGCGTCGAGCGATCGCGCGTCGGGAGGCCCTGCGTCAGCCAGCGCGGCGTCCCCACCACCGTCGGCGGGGCTCGACTGCACCCTCGCGCAGCAGGCCAAGGAGGCCAGCAGCACGACGGCCACCAAGCCGCGGATCATGGGTCGCGAGGGGCTCGGCACGTGGGCGTTCGACGTCCCCACCTGTAGCGCATCCGCGCGCGGATGGCCCGGCGCGCGCCGCGTCGACATCCGGCGACGACCGCTGCCGTCGCCGAACCACGCCCCGCGCGCGAGATTCTCAGCCCTCCGGCGTGTTGCCGTGGATGATCACGCGGGTCCCCGGCGTCTCTGCCGAGGGATAGGCGCCATGCCAAGTGAGCGGAACGAAAGGCAGCGTCCAGCCGAAGACCCACTTGGCGTCGAGCGGCGCGAGGTTGACGCAGCCGTGGCTCTTCGTGCGGCCGAAGCGGTTGTGCCAGAACGCCGAGTGCAGCGCGTAGGCGAGCTGGAAATACATGACGTAGGGCACGTCCTCGATGGAGTACGGGCCGTCGACGGCGCTGTCGCCGTCCATCGTCGTCGCGACGTGCTTGCTCGTGATGCGGTAGTCGCCGGGCGGCGTGCGCCGGTCGAGCTCTGGGTCGTTGACGATCGCGATGCGACCCGTCGAGACGAGCGTGAAGTAGACCGGGCGGGCGCCCTCATAGGCGACCAGCGTCTGCTGCGCGAGGTCGACGTCTATCCACTTCTCGTCGGGCGCTAGACCCGCGGGAAGCTCGGTGACGGCCGTCACGTAGCGGACATCGCGCCGCTCGATGTAGCGGCCTCCCTCGATCGCGATGTACTCCTTGTCGTGGACCTGCTCGACGCCCGTCGCGCGGAAGAAATCGTGAAAATCGGCGCGACCGGCGCGGTGCATACGCCCGTCGTCGGTCTTGCGATAGGTGGCCGCGCCATCGACGACGACGTACGCGGCGGGCAGCGTCGTCGTCGTTCCATCGAGCACCTGACCGCGAAACGACGGCCAGTGAATCGTCGCGAGCCGGTCGTACGGCACATAGCCGTTCGAGAGCGTGCGCCAGTACCTGCGCTGCCGGACGCGCACGTCGCGGTCGAGGCTGAGGTAGAAGCCCTTGACGAGGCGGCGCAGGAGCGCGCTGTCCTCTTCGCCGCGCAGCGAGGCGAGCGTCGGCGGACCTCCCGCGTCGGGGGCCTCGGTGGGGGCGTTGACCGCCGCGAGGTCCTCCAGCGCCCGCGCGTTGGTCCCGGCGGGCGCTCCTCCACCTTCAGGCGGAGGCGGCGAGGGATCGGGGATCGCGACGGCGGCGCCGGTCTCCCCCGCGGCGACGTTGTCACCGGGACCGACGGCCTCGACCGGCGCGCCGCCATCCGGCGGCTCTGCGCCCGGGATGCGGTAGCCCTCGAACTCGGCGGCCTCCTCATCGGTCGGCAGGCGCCTGTACATCGCGGTGTTGTTGCGGCGGTTGATGCCGAACTCGTAGGGCAGCACCGCTTCACGGTCGGCGGGCGCCGGAGGGCGCTCCGGCGGGCGACGCCCCGTGAACGCCATCACGTCGCGCACATTGCAGACGTAGCCGCCGCCCTCGATCTGCCAGAAGCCAGCGAGGCACCCCGGCTTGCCGCGCTCGAGCGGCACGCTGTTCGTCGCCTGCACGATCGCGCCCCCGCGCAGATAGCCCTCGCGGAACGAGTCGTTGTCAGGCGCGCGGCGCACGTTGACGACGAAGCGCTTCGCGTAGAGGCGCGGCGGCGGCCCGGCGTCGACGTCCTCTGCGGCGGCCGCCGGCCCCGCGTCGCCGACGCGCGGCGTCGCCGCACCACCGTCGCGCGGCCGACTGCCTGTGCCCGCACCGCCGCTGCACGCGAGCAGCGGGAGCGCGACGAGGACGCCGAAGAGAACACCGCATCGCGCACGCAGCCGAGCCACCGCAGACCTCCTGACGAGCCCGCGCCGCCGCGCTTTCGCGGGAGGCGCAAGGCGGCGCATCTCTCACGCGGAGCCCGCCCGGTCAACCGCTCGCGTGCGGCGTCGCCTGCGCGGTCGCGCGAGTCGTCGCGTGCGCGCGGAGGAGTTCGGGGCTACGCACCTCGGCCACGCCCATGAGCGCAGAATCCTCCACGCCGTCGGCAGCGTCCGCGCGACGGCTGCCCTCGCTGCCGGTCGGCGTGAGCCTCGGCGTCGTGGGCTCGCTGCTGCTGCACGCGGCGCTCGTCGCGCTCGTCCTCGGCTACGACTCCGCGCCCCCGCTCGGCTTCGAGCTGCAGCTGCCGACGGAGATCGAGTTCGGCATGAGCGGCGCGATGGAGCTCCCCGGCGGCGCAGCGCCGGCGCCGGTCCCAGAGCCTCCAGCGCCGGCCGCTCCTGCCGCCGAAGGCGCGAGCGGCGGCGGGGCGAGCGACGCGGGGCTGCCTGAAGACGCCGGCGAAGACGCTGGGCGCCGCCACCGACGCGACGCGGGCGCTGACGCGGGCGAGGACGTCGACGGCAGCGCAGCGGACGACGCCGCGACCGGCGACGACGGCGCGCTCCTCGCGGAGACCGACGACGGCGCGCTCCTCGCGGAGGCCGACGATGGCGGCGCGCTCCTCGCCACCGCCGAGGGCGCGAGCGATGGCGGCGCGGCGCCCGACGCGAGCCTGCTCGCCACGGCAGACTCCGACGGCGGCACCGGCAACAGCGCCGGATCGGGCACCGGCGCGCGCGCGACAGGG
>CAIUAC010000219.1 GCA_903896985.1 uncultured Sandaracinus sp. | reverse complement strand
CGTGCGCTGCGCAGCGCAGCCCTCGGCGCTACTTCACGCCGCGCTGGTTGAGATAGGGAGTGTACTTCTTGTCGATGCCCATGATGTGCTTCACGAGCCAGTTCTTGAGGAAGTTCATGACCTCCATGCTCAAGGCGGCGGTCGCGCCCGACCGGTACTTGGCCTGCACGTCGAGCACCTGCTTCGCGAGGGCGTCGTGCTCGGCCTTGTGGGCTTTGTAGTCGGGGTACGCGTGCTGCACCATGTAGCGCTCTTCATTGGCGAAGTGCGTCTTGGTGTAGTCGATGAGGCCGTCGAGGATCTTCCCGAGTACGTCCTTCCCTCGGCCGGCCTGCACGGCGTCGAACAGCTCGTTCACCATGCCGACGAGGCGCTTGTGCTCCGCGTCGAACTGCTGAATTCCCACGCTCAATCGCTCGTTCCATTCCATCAGGGGCATGTCGTCTCTCCTCGCTTGGTCACTGCCGCCATCGCGGTGCGCGCGGTCGCCGCCGCGTCCGTCACTCGGGTGTCGAAGTCGCGGATGCACGTCGCGATCTCGTCGACGCTCGTCGCGGCCTCGTCGATGGAGGCCTTGACCGCGCCCGTCAGGTCCTGCTGCTCCGCAGCGGACGCGCTCACGCGGCTCGCCTCGGAGTGAATCCGCTCGACCTCGAGCTTGGTGCTCGCCATCGCGTCCGTCGCCGCGCTCGTCGCCGCGAGGATCCTCGCGAGCCGCGCGCGGATCTCCGCCGTCGACTGCTTGGTCTCCTCCGCGAGCGACTTCACCTCGGACGCGACGATCGCGAAGCCGTGGCCCGCGTCCCCCGCGTGCGCCGCCTCGATCGACGCGTTGATCGCGAGCATGTTGGTCTGCCGAGCGATCGCCTCGATCTCTCGCACCGACGCCGCGATCGCGCTGACGAACTCGCCGAGCTCGGTGAGGCGCGCGCTGGTCAGCGCCGCCAGGACGAGGGCCGTCGCCGCGGCAGCGACGAACTGCGAGCTCGCGACGGCGATCTCGCCGGCACCGTGCTGCACCTGCCCCATCATCCCGCTCGCCATGCGGACGTTCATCGCGACGCCATCGGCGGTCCCGGAGGCGAGCGACAGCTCACCCTGGGCGGCCAGCGTCTCGCCGACGAGCATGCGCAGCACGATGGCGGCCGCACGCCAGCGTCCGGCGAGGTCATCCGGGCCGCCGTCATCCTGCTCGAGGGGCTCGGGCTCTACCGACTCCGATCGAGGAGGGGTCGTGCCGACGATCTCGTCGAGCGCGGCGCTGGCGAGCTCCACACACACCGACGCGACGCCGTCGGGCACTGGCCCGTTCGGCTCATCGTCGAGTGTTTCCCCCGCGTTCATGGTCGTGCCCCCCCTGAACAGAAAGTGTGGCGCCGCTTACCAAACGGCGGTCTGCGCGCCCCTTTGATACCGGCAGGCATATGAGCCCGCCGCCGGCAATACCCGCGAGGCGCGCCGCGACGCTGGACGCGGCGCCCACACTCCCGTACGCCTCGGCCCACGATGCGCCTCGAACGTTTCCTCGATGAACTCGGATCTGCGGCTCTCCGCGACGCGCTCGGCGCCGAGGCGCCCGCGGTCGTGCGCGCGACGGCTGACGCGAAGCACGGCGACTTTCAGCTGAACGGCGTGCTGCCGCTCGCCAAGCAGCTGAAGAAGGCGCCGCGCGACCTCGCGACGCCCGTCGCCGCTGCGCTCGGGAAGAGCGAGGCGATCGAGAAGGCGGAGGTCGCGGGGCCCGGCTTCGTGAACCTGACGCTGCGCCCCGAGTGGCTCGCGGCGCGGCTCGACGAGGATCTGCGGGACGTCGCGCGGGACGGCGTGCCGGCGGTGGAGCGCGCGCAGCGCATCGTCGTGGACTTCTCGAGCCCGAACATCGCCAAGCAGATGCACGTCGGGCACCTGCGCTCGACGATCATCGGCGCGTCGATCATCGCGCTCCTGCGCTACGCGGGGCACGAGGTCATCGGCGACAATCACCTCGGCGACTGGGGCACGCAGTTCGGGATGCTGATCGCGGGGATGCGGCACTTCGGCAGCGAAGACGCGCTCGCGACGGACGCGATCGGCGAGCTCGAGCGCATCTATCGGCTCGCGTCCGAGCGCGGGAAGGCGGACCCGAAATTCGGCGACGAAGCGCGCGCGGAGCTCGCGAAGCTGCAGAGCGGCGACCCCGAGAGCCGCGCGATGTGGGAGCGCTTCGTCGCGACGACGCGCGTCGCGCTCGACGCCGTCTACGCGCGGCTCGGCGTGACGTTCGAGGAGTGGCTCGGCGAGAGCGCGTACGACGCGATGCTGCCGGGGGTCGTCGCGATGCTGCTGGAGAAGGGCATCGCGCGCGAGGACGACGGCGCCATCTGCGTGTTCTTCGACGATGTGCCGGAGCTCGCGAAGGTCGAGACGCCGTTCATCGTGCGCAAGCGCGACGGCGCGTTCATGTACCCGACGACCGACGTCGCGACGCTCGTCTATCGGCGCGATCACTTCCACGCGGACCGCAGCATCTACGTCGTCGACGTGCGGCAGGGGCTGCACTTCAAGCAGCTCTTCGCCGTCGGGCGCAAGCTCGGGATGACGATGCGCCTCGAGCACATCGGCTTCGGCACCGTGCTCGGCGACGACGGAAAGCCGCTCAAGACGCGGGACGGCAAGGTGATCACGCTCGCGTCTCTGCTCGACGAGGCGGAGGCGCGCGCGGCGACGCGCATCCGCGAGGAGGGGCTCGAGGTGCCGGAGGAGGAGATCCTCAGCGTCTCGCGCGCGGTCGGCATCGGCGCGGTGAAGTACGCGGATCTGCGACAAAACAGGCTCAGCGACTATCAGTTCGACTGGGACAAGATGATCTCGTTCAAGGGCAACGCGGGGCCGTACTTGCAGTACGCCTACGCGCGCGTCGGCAGCATCTTTCGGAAGGGCGCGCTCGACCCCGCGACGGCGAGCGGGCCGCTCCTGCTCGTCGCGCCGGAGGAGCTCGCGCTCGCCAAGCAGCTCGCGCGCTTCGGCGACGTCGTGCACGACGCGGCAGAGAGCTGCGAGCCGCACCGCGTCTGCGATCATCTGTTCTCGATCGCGCGGCTTTTCAGCAGCTTCTACGAGGCGTGCCCCGTGCTCAAGGCCGACGACGCGGGGACGCGCGCGTCGCGCATCGCGCTCTGCTGGCTGACGCAGCGGCAGCTCGGGCGCGGGCTCGCGCTGCTCGGGCTCTCGACGATCGACAAGATGTAAGGAGCGCGATGGAGCGCGTCGAGTGCGTCGTCGTCGGTGCGGGCGTCGTCGGGCTCGCCGTCGCGCGCGCGCTCGCGCAGCGGGGACATGAGGTCGTCGTGCTCGAGGCGGCGGACCGCATCGGCACCGGCTGCAGCGCGCGCAACAGCGAGGTCGTGCACGCGGGGCTCTACTACCCGACGGGCTCGCTGAAGGCGCGGCTCTGCGTCGCGGGGAACCGCGCGCTCTACGCGTACTGCGCGGCGCGCGGCGTCGCGCATCGCCGCTGCGGCAAGCTGATCGTGGCGACCTCGGAGGCGCAGCGCGCGGCCCTCGTCGCGCTGCGCGCGCAGGCGCTCGCGAACGGCGTCGCGGACGTCGAGTGGCTGAGCGCGGACGAGGCGCGCGCGGTCGAGCCGCAGCTTCGATGCGTCGCGGCGCTGCGCTCCCCGAGCACCGGCATCGTCGATACGCACGGGCTGATGCGCGCGCTCTACGCGGACGCGGCGGCGGCGGGCGCCGACTTCGCGTTCGAGAGTCGAGTGACCCGCGCGCGCGTGACGACGCGAGGGCTGGAGCTGTTCGTGAGCAGCGCAGAGGAGACGACGCTCCTCGCCGAGCGCGTCTTCAACTGCGCGGGGCTGAGCGCGCTCGCCGTCGCGCGGCTCTTCGCGGAGAGCCGACCCGGCGCGCTCCCGCCCGCGCCGCAGAGGCTCGCGAAGGGCAGCTACTTCGCGCTCTCGTGCGCCGCGCCGTTCTCGCACCTCGTGTATCCGCTGCCCGCGCCGGGCGGGCTCGGCGTGCACCTCACGCTCGACCTCGCGGGGCGCGCGCGCTTCGGGCCCGACGTCGAGTGGGTCGAGCGCGAGAGTTACGAGGTCGATCCGCGCCGCGCGGACGGCTTCTACGCAGAGGTCCGCGAGTACTGGCCCGCGCTGCCCGACGACTCGCTCACGCCGGCGTACGCGGGCATCCGGCCGAAGCTGCACGGACCGGAGGCACCGGCGGGTGACTTCGTGCTCCTGCGCGAGGACGCGCACGGCGTGCCGGGGCTCGTCAGCCTCCTCGGCATCGAGTCCCCCGGGCTCACCGCGTGCCTCGCGCTCGCCGAGGCCGTGATCGGCTGAGGCGGGCGTGGGCTGAGACGGGCGCGCGCCTCAGAGCCCGCGCAGCGTCGTCTCACTCTCGATGCGGTCGCCGGCGTGCGCGGCGGCGATGGCCGACGCGGCGACGGCGGGCAGCGGCAGCACGAGCTCGACGTTGCGCTGATCGGCCGCGGAGCGGACGGTCGACGACCAGCCCGACATCAGCTCGCTCGTCAGCAGGCTGCGGAAGCGGCGCTCCATGCAGCTCTGCGTGTCGAAGTCGACGAGCGTGCCGAGGAGCGAGAGCGTGCCGTTGCCGTTATCGACGAGCTCGAGGAAGCGCGCCTGCGCGGGCCAGTCGGCCATCGAGGGCGTCATCACCTCCCAGTAACCTGGGTGCGCGGCGTCGGCGCCAGCGACCGCGCGGATGCGCGTGTCGTGGTCGTGCCCGACGAGCCAGAGCACGACGTTCTCGTAGGAGGCGACGAGCCGCTCGAGCTCGGCGGGCTGCACGGCGTCCGCGACGGGGCCACCAGCCTGCCCTTCGAGGTCGTCGATCGCGGTCGTCGAGTGGTGCGAAGCGAGCATCACGAGGACGCCATCGGCGTGCGCGCGCTCGAGCTCCGGGCGCAGGAAATTGTCCACCGTCGACGTGAGCACGAGGCCCTGCGAGCCGCCCGTCGCGTCGCTCGTGTCGAGCGTGAGCACGCGGAGCAAGCCGGGGATGGCGTCGTACGCGTAGTTCGCGCCGTGCGAGACCTCGGACGCGCTCGAGTAGCCGTGCCCCGGAGGTCCGGGGACGGCGCTCGTGTCGGCGCGCAGCGTGTCGAGGATCGTGCTGCGGTCGAGGAGCGCGCGGTTCGGATCGGCGACGGTGACGCCGCGCGCGACGGGCGCGTACCAGCGGTCGTAGTGCCGCGTGCCGCTGCCGATGCGCGTGCCGAGCGCTGCCGCGCGCTGCACGTCGTCGGGCAACGAGACGCCGACGATCTCGAGGTCGTGATTGCCGGGGACGTAGAGCCACGGCGCAGGAAACGCGACTGGATCGAACGGATCCTTGGGGTCGTTGTCGGGGCCCGGCACCGGGTCGTCGTCGGCGCCCGAGTCCGTGTGCAGGCCCGGCGTGCCGTTCATCAGCCCGAGGACCCAGCCGAGCTCGTTGCGCTGCGCGCTGTCGGCGCAGTCGCCGGTGACGATTGCGAAGTCGTACGGCCGCGCCGGGCGCTCGATGCGCGCGAAGGTGCGGTTCATCGCGGAGATCGCGCGAGGCAGATACGCCTCTTGCGCTCGCAGCCCGCCGCTGACGCTCGCGTTGTCGTAGCCCGCGAGGCGGATCGGCGACTCGTCGTCGACGACCTGAAAGTCCGAGAGGTGCGCCATCCACACGAGCGAGCGGCGACCCGTCGCGGGCGGTGCCGCGCCGCCGAGGTCGGTGCGCAGGGCGCGCTCCTGCCCGGGGCCCACCGTGAGCGCGTCGAGGCCCATCGAGCGATAGAGGGCCTCGCCCGCCTCGGTCGCGGGGTTGAGGTCGCCGGGCACGGCGAGGCGCGCGGCCATCGGGACCAGCGTCGAGACGAGCGTGCTCGGGACCGGCGGAAAATCGAGGGCGCCCGCGGGCTCGGTGTCCTCGCAGCGCGGCAGCAGCAAGCCGCCGTGGGTGTCCGCGTCAGGCGCGCCGGCGTCGGCGGACGCGGCGTCGAGCGGCACGGCCGGCGGATCTTTGCCACAGGCGGCGAGCGACAGAAGCACGCCGAACGGAACCGCGAACCGGAGCGAGAGGACGCGCGAAGTGCCCATCGGTCGAGGGTGTCATGGGGGTGACCGGCGCGTGTCGACAATCGAACGCACAACACCGGCGTCGCGGATGCTATCCTGCGCGGCGCGGCACGGTTCACCGTCGCGGAAGGACGCTCATGCCCCGGAAAGTCGCCCCGAAAACCGTGCCAAAGTCGCCTGCCAAGAAGCCTGGCGGCGGTTCCGGTGGTGCGCGCGCGACGCAGAGTCCCGTGGAACCCATCGCTGAGCCGACGCCCGCGCCGGTGCCGGTGCCGGTCGAAGAGATCGCGGTCGTGATGGCTCCTCTCGAACCTCCGCTGGCTCCCCCTGCGGGCGACTCGAAGCCGTTGTCGGGCGCGAGCGCGGCGGCGGCGGCGATCGTCAACGAGCAGCAAATGGGGCAGATCACGACGCTCGGCGCGCAGCTCCTCGACGAGCGCGCGGCGACCGCGACGCAGGCCGCGCGCGTGCTCGAGGAGGTCCTCGGGCTCAAGCCCGAGATGCTGGTCACCGTGATCGATCGCTTCGTGACGGGCGTGCTCGGCGAGAACCCCCGCGTCGTGCAGACGTGCGCGGCGGCGCTCCCCCACATGGCCCGCCTCGCGCCGGCGCGCGTCGCGCGGCACCTGCAATTGCTGACGGACGCGTTCTCCGCGGCGTCGCCCGCGGGCAAGGACGGACTCGTGCGCACGTTCGCGGCGCTGTGTTCGGCGTCGGTCGCGTACCAGAAGCGCCTCGAGCCCGTGCTCGATCTCGCGCTCGGTCAGGCGGACGCGAAGACGCTCGTGCGCTGGACGGAGATCGTCCTGCCCGCGCTCAAGGGCGAGCCTCATGCGCGCGCGCGCGCCGTGGTCGAGGGACGCGTCGGAGAACTGCCGCGACCCGTCGCGCAGAAGCTCGCCGAGTTCCTCGGGATCAAGCTGCGCCGCCTCGCGCCTTGACGCAGGGCGCGCGCTGACGCGTTCCGCGCGCTCGCCAGATGCACGCGGAACGGGTAAACACCCGGCCATGCGCCGCGTGCCGCCCTGCCCCTCCACGACTTGGTCCGTCTCCCCCGCTGCCTGTGCGGCGCTCTGCTTGTCGCTCTTCGCGTCTGCCTGCGGTGGCGCGAGCGAGTCGGGCACGACCACCGCGTCGGGCGCGCCCGAAGGCTGGCCCGAGGAGTTGCTCGTCGGTGAAGGCCACGGGCCGGCGCTCTTCAACGGGCCCGACGCGACCGCCGCGGCGATCGGCTACATCGCAGAGAACGTGCGCGTGCGCGTGGTCGGCGCGCCGCAGGGCGACCGCATCCCCGTGCGCATCGACGGGCCGTTCAAGGTGCGCGCGTGGCTCCCGCTCGCGCGCCTCGCGGGGCGCGTGCACCAGCGCGGGAAGCTGCGGGGCGCGCCGCTGACGCTCGGCGTCAACGATCTCATCGGCGTGCGCGGCGCAGCCGACGGGGGACGCATGGTCCTCGAGGCGAGCCCACGCTTCGGCCTCACGCCCGAGCCCGCCGTCGGCCCGTTCGAGGGCTCATTCCCGGCGAGCGCCGTCGGAGCGGACGTCGTGGAGGTGCCCGCGGTCGCGGCGACCGAGGTCGAGCGCGCGCGGCTGCCCTCGGGGCGCGCGGTCGAGGTCTACGATCACCCGCGCGGGCACG